>NZ_JNKX01000001.1:0-255637 GCF_000702225.1 Bacteroides sp. Ga6A2
TGGACGTGAGCAAGTGAATGGCTGTGAACCAGTATAGCAGTGGAAGGTTGCTGCCGTGCATAACCGTGCCCGACCTGAGGGTAGTCTCATGTCCGCACTTGGCACACATCCAGCGTTTGTGGCAACGGTTCCAGTACTGTTTCTCGCAGCCACAGCGGCTGCACTTTATACCTTCTTTTTCGCGAGTTTCCTTGAGGTACTTCTCACAAGCTTCCTCGCTGTCGAAATGTTTTGCAAAATCCAACAACTTCATTTGACTATGATTTTTTTCAATTGCAAAGATAACACATTTGGGGATATTGCGGATTATCATTTTACTTTTTTCATATACGACTTTCTTGTACTCATTTTTTTTCTTAAAACCGAAATTGCTGCTCTAACTCCTTTTGTTTGCTACCGATGATTTCCTCGTTACGCCGAATTTGTCGCCAGACTTATGTTCGCTTGCTACCAAAGGGGCTCAGTTAAGCCGAATTTCCGAATTCGGCTTGGGTAAAATTGGGAATTTGCAATTCCCACCGCTGAAAAAATCCATAACGAGTATGTACCGTTTCTATGCGTAACATCTTGTCGCTGAACGACAATGCAAGTTACAAACTCGCGTTTATTGCTACTCTTTTACATCCTCGAAGATGTGAAGGGTATCACAATTATCATGAACAAAAATTAGCCCATTGTTATAAAATGGGATTCTTGTTGTATTGCCTCGTAAATATCTGCCTTTTCCCGTTTGTTCTGGGGTGAACAATCTATGTGCAAACACAACTTCTTTTTTATTGTAATTATATACAACAAATCCCGAAGGCATACTATCGACATGATAACGCTCTAGCCAAAAAGTTATATAATCACTTTGGAAACCTGTGATACCACCAAGGCTATCTTCCTTGCCATTATCATAGTCATAATCAATTGAGTAGGGTGTTCTTTCAAAAACTTCAAGAGTTTTTGCATCTACGAAATTCAAAAAATCATTGCCTTCTTTATCACTCGTCACAACCAGAATGTGATTGCTTTCAAGATTTAAGTATGCATCACCTATATCACCTATATCGCAATGTGGCAAATCTGTATCTTCTTCGGAATCGGAAAATGCCTTTATAAGTTTGCCAGTATTCACATCTATGGCAAGGAGAATCTCATGTCCGTCATACTTCGATTTCACCCAAAGTTTGCCACCACAGACACCTTCAATAAGCTGCAGGCTTATTTTTGTATTGAAGTCTGGCTGATAGTCACGTTGCCACATAATGCTGCCATCCCAATCGTAGCGAATGATAACATTTCTGTTACTTTGCTTGCAAAATATCATGTTGTTGAAGACCTCGCGTACATCGGGATAATCCTTTTCGAATATCTTATTACCAGTTTCAATATCAACAAGATTGGCATAACGTATATTGTCATCACTCCTAAATGTAAAAACATTATTGTAGCGAATATTTGGTTCTCTGCGTATACAAAATGTATTCTTTACTACATTCAACAATTCACCATCTTTGCTATACAACCTAATGTCATAATAACTGTTGCCATCCTCTGACTCTGTCTGAACAACAACCTTATCATCATAACTACAAACAGAAATAGCCTCGCATATCGGAATCTCCTTGCCTCCAATATAAAGCATGGACTTTCCATCACCCACATTTGTTGCGTACGCTCCAAATCGGGCATCAAAATTGTAATATTCAACGTTCTTTACAACCTTAGTTTCTTTCCACATAGTCTTATGTTTTTTTCTTTTTGCAAAGCTATCCAAAAATAAAGAGGCGGCAAAGACATTTACATTTCTTAACTTTTGAGGGGCAGAAGTAGGCATAAAAAGTACGGCATCTTAAACAATACCGAAGTATTGTAAAAGATGCCTACTTGGATTTATATAAGGTAATGTGTCTATTTTGTGTTACTTGAGATTCTTTAGTTTTACTTATTTGCGTTTTCTGTTTTCTCGGTTTTCTTGCCGTTCTTTTTGCCGTGAGGGACGTTTATCTTTCCCGGGTTCTGTCCGTTTCTGCCAAAGGCAAAGGCGTTGGCATTTCGGTACATTTTCTCAATCTGCTTCTGGTTCAGAATCTTCGAGAAATCTTTGTAATACTTCTCTTTGATGTCGAGAGCCTTGCGTTCGTTGGCGAAACTCTCCTTGATTCTTTCGGCAATCTGCTCCTCGGTCATCTCTTGCTTTGCCTCCTTAGGATTGTTGCCGTCGCGCTTCATTCGTCTTTCGGGGCGTACAGCCTGTAGCTCAGTAAGATACTGTTTGTAGAGCGGAATGAACTTCTCGCTTGTCTTGTCGTCGAGCAGAAGTGTTTCTGACATCTTCTTGGCTCTTTGTTCTGTCATCTGTTCGGCCGATGGTCTTTCGCGCATCTGTCGTGCGTTGTCGTTCTTCTGTGCGTTTGCTGTGATTACTGTAACGAATGCAGCAGCGAGGAAAAAAAGTCTTGTCTTCATTGTTGTTAAAATTTAGTATTGTAAAAAATGTAGATTTGTTTGCTTTAACTGCTGCAAAGATATAGGGAGAAAAATCCTAAGCAAATGTAAAATCCCTAATTATCAGAAGGAAAATCCCCATTTCTGTTTTTTGATGAAACAGAAACAGGGATTCCTCAAAAGAAAATTGTCAACTGTCCATTGTCAATTCTGAATTTTCAACTTTCAAGTTTAAATTTTCAACTTACAAGTTCCAGCTCATGCCAGCCATAAGGTTGCGCCCTGTTGTAAGCGGAGCGTTGTAATAGTAGTACTTAGGCTTGTAGCCCAGCAGATTGTCGAGCGCAAGGTTGAGGCTGATGCCCTTGGCAAACTGCTGCGACAGACTGATTTTCCAGAGCGAGTAGGCTGGATATTCGATGTAGTACACAACGTATGATGTTATGTCGAGTTCCTTGTTGTTCAGGGCCGACAAGTATCTGCCGCTTAGAGTTGCCGTAAAATCGTATTTCTTGCAGAACTTACGGGTGTAGTTCAGTTTGAATGTGGCAGAATGTGGTCGCGCCGGCAGATAAGGCGTGAGGCTCGTGCCTTTCGACTCCTCTCTTGAATAGGCATAACTCAACTTTGCGCCCAGTCCGCAAGCCCATTGCGCCTGTGCCGTTAGTTCGCCTCCGTAGATGCTCAGGTTGCTTATGTTCATGTACTTCATGTATTGCTGATTGCTTTCGGCATCGGTTTGTGGCGACGACGTTGTTATGCGGTTGCTCACCTTGTTATAGAAGCCCGTAACGCTAAGCGTGTAGTGGCTCAGGTAGAACTCTGCCGAGGCATTGAAGTTGTGGCTCGTCTCGGGCCTCAAATCCTTGTTTCCGCGGATGTAGATGCTGCCTGTGCCGAGCATGTCGAAGTTCATGAAACGCTCTTTCAGGGTAGGCGTGCGGAATCCTTCGCCATACGACACGCGGAATGTCTGACGGCTGCTTGGCTTGTAGCAGATGCCTAGTTTGGTTGTGGCACGACTCGTCTTCCCGTTGCTGAAATAGTCGAATCTTACCGCGCCTATTATTTCCCATTGGCGGTTTATCTCCCAGTCGTCCTGCACAAAGACGTTGGCTGATTTCTGAACCTTCGCCCCGTCGTCGAACTGATAACTGCTAAGATAGTCGCGCATGAACTCGCCTCCTGCGGTAAGCGTGTTGCGCGTGCCGAACGAGTGGTTGTAAAGTCCGCGCACAATGTTCTGCACGTTGCTGTAGTCGCGAATGTCGAGTTTCGCCAGTTTCTGAAAATCGCTCTTGTCGTACTGGTCGAAACTGTACGAAACCTCGATGTCGTCATTTTCAGAAATGCGGTATTTGGCGCGCAGACCAGCCGAGTAGTCGCGATAGCGGTCGGGCAGAAGAAGGTTGAAGAGCCTCTCTCTGAAGAAATATCCGGCTCTTGCCGTTATCTTCAGTCCGTCGCAAGGCTTTAACACAAGATGGTCCTTGAAGTTCCATGTTCTGCCGCCGTACACGCTACTAACGATGTTCGACGACAGACCGCCCTCGGCGCTGTGCACATCGTAAGTGTCTATTCTTGTGTGCTGTATGCTCAGGGTGTTTGTTGCCATGCCTTTGCTTATGCCGATGCCTGCGCCATATCGTTGCTCGTTGTGCGCCGCTATTCGCGCGTTGGCGTTTATCTTGAATAGCGATTTCTGTTTGTCCTTAGTAATGATGTTTATAACGCCGCCGTTCGCGCTCGAGCCGTAGAGGGCCGAGGCTGCGCCCTTAACAATCTCTATTCGCTCAACGTTGCTCATGTCTATGCGCTGAAAATCGGTATTGTCCATCGTCTCGCCGGCAAGCCTCTCGCCGTCAATCAGGAACAACACGCCCTGACCGCTGAAGCCAGCCATGTTCATGTTTACCTGCTGACTCATGGAATAACTGAACTCAACGCCCGGAATCTCCTGCTGAAGAAGGTCGCTTATGTTCGTTGCATCGCTCTCTTTTATGTCCTTTGCCGAGATAAGACGCGTCTGGATAGGCGTTTCGGCAAGAACCTTGAGCGTGCGAGTGCCAGTAACCACAAACTCCTCCATCTGCACAGAGTCGGCATATTCGGTCTGCGCGCCTGCGTTGGCTGCAAATGCAAGCAGACAGGCGAGCGCGATGTATTGTCTTTTATTCATACGGATAAATGTAGTCGATGGTTAGATATCCCTTCAGATTGTTAGGGCTGATATAGTTGGCAAGATGCAGAGCCGCCATCGTTCCGTCGTGAAGACGCACGATGTAGACCTTTCCCGAAGGATGATATGTTGGCGGCGGAGTGGTGATGTCCATCACCAGCCATTTGCCCAAGACAGGGTTGCTGAGGCTGTTCTGATAGCCTATGTTGTAGGAGAGCATCCCCGAAATGTCGGTCATCACGCTGTTCTCGTTCCACACATCTTCGGTAAAGACAACGTTACTGAATTCCGATGCCGACGGAAGGTCGTCGAGCGATGTGAATTCTGTCTCGTATGCGCCGCCGTCCTTTATTCGGGAGTCGAACTTATGCACGGCAAAGTCCCAGTCCGACGGCTCGGGCATGGCATCGGTCTTGACAAGTTTCCTGAACGTGTAGGTGTCGTTCTTCAAATCTACTTCGTGATACGTTATGCCCGATTTGCCGTCCCATTCGCCCGTTAGCAACGTAGGAACATCCATAGCCGTAACGCTGCGGTCGTGCAGGTTGATGTAATGCCATTTGTCGAATGTCGAAGCATTAACGACGATGCGTCCGCGGCGGGTCGAAGGGTTGTATTCGCCCTCCGAGACGTTGCCCTCCGAAGGCTCGTCGTACACTCCGTCGAACAGTCCGTTGCACGATGATAACAGAAGAAGCGACAATGTTATTGCCGCTCCTTCTATAGTATTTGTTATTTTTTTGTTCCTCATTATTTTGATGTGAAAACGACTGTGATTACCATCGGCATCTTGCCAGCCTTAACGTTGAGCTTAACGTTTGCCTTGCCGTCTTTTACAGTTCCCGAAACAATCTCGCCTGTTATTTCCATTGTCTCGGCCTTTGCTGTAAACTGCATTGGCTTCATGCTTATTGTGCCGTCCTCGAGTTCCTCAATCTCGATGTTCTCGATTGTGAAGGCAGGGATTGTCATCGAACTGTATGTAACGGCATCGATTGTAGCGTTGATGTGGTTCTTGTCTGCTGCAGTAACGGTGATGTTCTGCTCCTTGCTTCCGAGAGACTGAGTCATCATCATGAGTTCTGCATCGCCCTTGTATGTGCCTGCAATCTTCTCAGCCAGAGTAAGAGGCTCTGAAACGTAGTTGAGTGTAAGAACGAATGGCATTGAGCCAACCTTTGTCATCTCGATGCTGAATGTAAGAACGCCGTTGTCGATAGAACCTTTGTAAGTACATTCGATGTCGAAAGAACCGCTCTTTGACGTTGTAGTCTCTTTTTGCTCGAAAGTGATTTTGCCGTTAGAGTTGCTTGTAACCTTTGCGCCCTTAACGCTGAAAGCCTCGAAAGTGATGCTCTTTCCGCCAGTTGTAGGACTCTCGAATCGGTCAATGTCAATATCGATGGTTTTGTTGTCGTTGTTAGTAGCTGTTGCTCCAACTGCGATAGGGTTGTACTGTATGTCCATGCCGGCAACGCTTGGAGTAATCTTGCCGTTGAACTTTGTAGTTACAACTCCTGCTGCTGGAGTATCGTCGTCATCGTCGCTTCCGCATGAAACGAATGTAGCTGATGTAATAACCATGAAGATAGCCATCAGAATGAATTTCAGTTTGCTCATTTTATTATTAATGTTTTTTAATTTGCAGGTGCAAAAGTAAACAGATATATTTATATACACAATCCTTATTTTTAGGGATGTATTGTATAAAAATATTGCTAATTTAATTCTTGTTTATCGGTGTTTTGCCCATCGATGCTGCCTTTTTCAGCATAAGGTCGAGGGCGGCATCGTGCTCGTTCGGAATCTTTCCGTCGAGGATGGCATTCTTTACCGTATCCTTCAGCGTCTTAATCCACGGACCGGGAGTCTCGCCGAAAATCTCCATTATCTCGTTACCGTCAACCGGCGGCTGGAAGTTGCGTATCCGGTCTTTCTCCTCCAAGTCGACAAGTTTCTGCCTTACAAGCTTGAAGTTATCGAGGAAGTGCTGCTTTCTGGCTTCGTTCTTGCTTGTGATGTCAGCCTCGCAGAGCATCATAAGGTCGTCGATGTCGTCGCCAGCCTCGAACAGAAGTCGGCGTACTGCGCTGTCGGTAACCTCCTCGTCGGCAATGACGATAGGGCGCATGTGCAGACCAACGAGTTTCTTCACATACTTCATCTTCTCGTTCATCGGCAGCTTCATGTTCCTGAATATCTCGGGAATCATCTTCTCGCCAATATAGTTATGGTTGTGGAATGTCCAGCCTATGTTGTTCTCCCATCGCTTGCTGCGCGGCTTGCCTATGTCGTGAAGAAGGGCAGCCCATCTAAGCCACAGATTGTCGGTGTGCTTGCTGATGTTGTCGAGCACCTCGAGCGTGTGGTAGAAGTTGTCCTTGTGGGCGCGTCCGTTGCGCACCTCAACGCCCTGAAGCGAAACAAGTTCGGGGAAGATGATGGCAAGCAGTCCGCAGCGGTCAAGCTCAACAAAGCCTTTCGAAGGGATAGGCGAGAGCATAATCTTGTTAAGCTCGTCGATTATGCGTTCTTTTGATATTATGCTTATGCGCTCCTTGTTGCGCTCCAAAGCCTCGAATGTCTCATCTTCGATGAAGAAGTTAAGCTGGGTGGCAAAACGGATGCAACGCATCATGCGCAGCGGATCGTCGCTGAACGTGATGTCGGGGTCGCATGGTGTGCAGATTATCTTGTCTCTGAGGTCGAGAATACCGTCGAAAGGGTCGACAAGTTCGCCGAATCGCGGTTTGTTAAGGCTGATAGCCAGAGCGTTTATGGTGAAGTCGCGTCGCAGTTGGTCGTCTTCGAGAGTTCCGTCCTCGACGATAGGCTTGCGCGAGTCGTGGCTGTAGCTTTCCTTGCGTGCGCCAACAAATTCGACCTCCGTCTCGTGCCGCTCGCCGTTTATCTTTTCTGAGAACTTAACCTGAGCCGTTCCGAAGTTGCGGAAAACCGATACGTGGGCTCTCTTGCCCAGTTTCTTGCCTAACGCTTCGGCAACCTTTATTCCGCTTCCCACCACAACCACGTCGATGTCCTTCGAAGGACGTTCAAGGAAGATGTCGCGTACGTATCCGCCTACGACATAACACTCAACGCCAAGTTCATCGGCAGTCTCGGAAATGGTGTGAAAAATGGGAAGATCGAGCTTCTTAACAAGTTCTTCTTGAGTGAGTTCTAACATACGTTTTTGTTTTGCGGCTGCAAAAATACAAAAAAATGTGCATATACGACTCACTTTGCCATTCTTAGCATCATAATTCGCGAAGCATGCTGCGGTCAATCTCCGGTTCTCGCTGCTTTGGCTGAGGTTTTTTGGCTTGCTGCGGCTGCTGCTTTATGCTTCCCGGCGCAACCACCTTGATTTTCTTTGCCGGCGAGGTTATAATCTTCTCCTCGATGCGGTATTTAGGCTGGCTGAAGAAGCCGAACGGGTCGAATGGGTCGACAGTCTGGCTCTCTACCACTCGTACCATAACCTTCAGCTTTATCTGCGGAATGGTAATCTCGCCCTGCTTGTTAGGTGCTTTTATAAGATACTGATACCAGTTTAGCGTTGTGTATTTTCTGCCGTTCACGATGTCCCAGCCCTGTCTGCGCGTCAGTCTGTTTACAGGCTGCTTCAGCCCCTTGTAGCCCTTGAACGTAGGCTCCTGAACGTCGAGAATCTCCTGCAAGTCGTAAGTCGAGTAGATTCGGTAGTTTATAATCATGCTGTCGCCCGCGGCAATCTTGTGACTGTTGTACTGAACATCAACAAAGACCTCATCGTCAGAGACCGTGCTCTTTTCTGTCTCTTTCTGCTTTTCTTGCTTTGGCGCGGGATTTATCTGGATTGCTATCGGATGCGAGAACGACATGGTCGAGTCGGTCTTGAATACAATTGCCGGAATGGTAGTGCTGCCCTTCTGGATGGCTTCGAGAATGTAGGTGTAAATCTGCGAATATTTTTCCACTCTCTTTCCGCCCTGAACGGATATTGAACTTTGGCTGCTATGCATCGGTCCCGAAACAATCTTCATGTTTTGCACGTCGCCATCTTCAAAATCGAACGAAACATTGTCTTTCGTCTGTACTTCGAATCTAAGGTGAATCTTCTGCCCAACGCAGACAACGCTGTCGCTAACCGAGGCTTTTACGCTGAACGAAACTCTACGAACCGTTGCATCTATCGCCCTAACTGGCAAAATTCCTATCAGAATGACTAAGATTTGGCAAAAAATGTATTTTATCATCGTTGATATATAAAAACGGAGCAAAATTAAACTTTTTTTTATAAAGGCAAATGCTAAGGTTACAGAAAAGAATTTTTTTGTTACATTTGCAATGTTGTTTCTTTTAAAAATGTAATTAAAAATAATGGCAAAGCAAGAAATTATCATTTCAGAGAATCTTGAGCAGAGTATTGCACACGCAGTTGAGAAGTGTCCGCACGACAAGTTGTTCGTCCTTACGGATGTCACCACAAGGGAATTGTGCTGGCCCATGATTGAGAAATTCGAGTGTCTGAAAGATGCAATACACATCGTTATCGGAGCAACCGACGTGCACAAGAATCTCGAAACAATAGCCTCGGTATGGAAGCAGATGGGCGACAACGGCGGAACACGCCACTCGCTTATGATAAACCTCGGCGGAGGAATGGTTACAGACCTTGGCGGCTTTGCTGCATCGACCTTTAAGCGAGGCATAAATTACATTAACATCCCTACAACGCTGCTGGCTATGGTCGACGCTTCGGTTGGCGGAAAGACTGGCATCAACTTTAACGGACTGAAGAACGAGATTGGCGTGTTCAGCCCGGCATCGTCGGTTCTTCTCGATACCGAATTCCTGAAGACACTCGACGCGGCAAACATTGCATCGGGTTATGCCGAGATGCTGAAGCACGGCGTGATAAGCAATACCGAGAACTGGAGTGAACTTCTTAACTTCGACCTTCAGAACGTAGATTACAAGCACTTGCAGCAGATGGTTGCCACAAGTGTTGCCATAAAAGAAAGAATTGTTGAGGAAGACCCGTTCGAGAAGGGTATACGCAAGGCTCTGAACCTTGGCCATACAGCCGGACATGCCTTCGAGAGTCTGGCTCTTGAAGAAAACCGTCCTGTCTTGCACGGATATGCCGTGGCGTGGGGAATGGTGTGCGAACTCTATCTGAGTGCCGTGAAGACCGACTTCCCGAAGGATAAACTCCGACAGACGGTAGACTACATTAAGCAGTACTACGGAACGTTCGCGTTCGACTGCAAACAGTACGACCGGCTCTACGAACTGATGACGCACGACAAGAAGAATACCGCCGGCATCATCAACTTCACGCTGATGGGAGAGATTGGAGACATCCGCATAAATCAGAGCGCAGACAAGAAAGAGATTTTCGAGATGCTCGACTTTTTCAGAGAAACAGTTGGATAACAAGACAACTTTTCAGAACTCAGCATCAACAACCTGTAAGGTAAAATCATGGAATTAACGATATATCAGTATTCATTCCTATTGTTCGGCCTTTTCAGTCTGGCTCTGGGCTTGACAATGCTTGTGTGTTGGCCTACCGGAAGTTTCAAACTGAGCAAGTACCGCGACTCTAAGATTATGTTTGGCGTAACGTTTACGGCTATAAGCGTCGGAAACTGCTTCAGAATGTACAACTCAGCCTTCGGCGAGACGCCGCAGGTCTATGCCGACTTTCTGTCGCCATACGTTATCTCGCTGATTCTCATGTTTATAATTCTCTTCGGATATTCCATTCTCGCGCTCTACCGCTCCGAGCATATCGGTATAAGGACTGCGCTTGCCGACGTGGGCATTACCGCCGTTGCCATCTTGGTCTACTTTGTTCACGAGCGCAACAACATAATGGAGATTTATGATTTAGACTATTTCCTTACGCATATTGGCGAGTTTGCGATGTACTGGCGAGTGGTGATGCTTGCCGTGGCTGTATTCCTGTTCCTGAAATATGCCATTCTTATCGAGTCTACCCGAAAGAAGTTCAAGGAGATAATCGACATGTTCTTCTCCGAGGCAGAGAGATACAGCCTTCCGTGGGTGCGCTCGGCTTTCTACGGGGCGATTATGGTGGGAATTCTGGCTATCGTGTGCGTGGCGGTAAACTCGCAGACTCTGTTCGTGTTCTTTGTTGTTGTGCTGCTCACATTCATGTTCATCTTCGTGGTTTCGTATCTGATGTATCCGATAACATATTTCGACATCAGTTCGGTAATCGAGGCACCCGAAAGTCTGAGGATGAGACTTGAAGAGGAGATGGGCTCGACCGAGAAGATTGACGAGAAGATTGAGAAGTGGAAGCAGAGACGCGGCTACACTCAGTTTAACATAAATGTGGTGCGCATGAGCGAGGATGTGATTTGCTCGCAGGTTGCCATTCTCAACTACTTGAAGAGAGCCAACATAAGTTTCTACGACTGGATTGGCAAGATGCGTATGCAGGAGGCCAAGAAGCGCATGCTCGAAGAAAAAAAGAATACCGACTTGGGCGACTTGTCGTTCGAACTCGGCTATTCCTCATATCACGTTTTTGTGAGAGAGTTTGTAAAGCGCGAGGGCACAACGCCTTCGCAATGGATTGAAAAGAACACAAAGTGAAACTAAAACATATTATTAATTTCAAATTATTTTTAATTTACAATTTTAATTATGAAAAGGTTTGTTACGTCGTTTTTGCTGATGACCGTAGCGGCTTTTGCCTTCGCGCAGAAGGTGAACGTTACAGGCTCGGTAATCGACAGAGAAACGAAAACGGCTGTGCCTCAGGCTACTGTGCAGTTGCTCAACCCAAAAGACAGCTCGTTTGTGGCTGGTGCGGTGAGCGGAAATGACGGCCGTTTTTCGGTTCAAGGTGTGAGTATTGGTAACTACGTTGCAAAGGTATCCTTCATCGGATATGTTACGCAAACCCGAAACGTTAGTGTAACCGCCGAGAAGCATCACATCGGCAGTTTCAGAATGGCGGTCGATGCCATAATGCTGAAAGAGGCGGTTGTTACGGCTCAGGCAGCAAAGGTTCAGGTGGTAGAAGATACGGTTGTGTATAACGCCGCTGCCTTCCGTATTCCCGAAGGCTCAGCCCTCGAGGAACTTGTGAAGAAACTGCCGGGAGCGAAGGTTGCCGAAGACGGCTCTATCACCATCAACGGAAAGAGCGTTTCTAAGATTATGGTCGACGGAAAGGAGTTCTTCAGTAGCGACACAAAGGTGGCAATGAAGAATCTGCCTGTCGAGATGGTAGAGAAAATCAAGGCTTACGAGAAGAAGAGCGACCAAGCACGAATCACAGGCATCGACGACGGCGAGGAGGAGACTGTTCTCGACCTCACCGTAAAGAAAGACATGAAGAAAGGCTGGTTCGGAAACTTCGACCTCTCTGCCGGAACAAAGCACAGATATTCGGAGAAGCTGATGGTTAACCGATTCCGCGACAATCAGCAGATTTCGGTATTCGGCTCGGCAAACAATACGGGCGACCGCGGTTTCGCTGGCGGCGGATTTGGCGGAAGCAACGGTTTGCAGGCTAACAAGAACATCGGTATAAACTATGCTCAGAGCACTAAGAAACTCGAGGTTGGCGGAAACGTGAGATACTCTCACACCGACGGCGATGTTAAGAGCGACACTTATTCAGAGCGTCTGTCGGCTGGAACAACGTCTTATTCTAAGTCGCTGTCGTCAACGCTCAATTGCAACGGCTCTTTCGGAGCTGACTTCCGCCTTGAATGGAAGCCAAACGACAACTGGAACATCTTGCTTCGCCCTACATTCTCTTATTCAGAGAGCGAGAGCACAAGACAGTCATCATCGGCTACATTCAAGATTGGCCCTTACGAACTAACCAACGACCCTCTGGAGGATGTAACCAACGAGTCTATAGCATGGGGCGAAACCGACCGTGTGAACCGAAACATAAGCAAGTCGCTTTCTACCGGCAATAACCTGAAGGTTGGAACAGATGCCCAGATTAACCGCAAACTCGGCAAGGAGGGCAGAAACATCACGGCACGAGGCTCAATCTCATATTCAGACAGCGAGTTGGAGCAGTACGACAACTCTCAAATCAACTATTTCCAGCTTCGTAACTTTATGGGACTTGATTCTGTTTATTACAGAAACCAGTACTATAACGCACCAAACAGCCAGTGGACTTATTACGGTCAGATTGGTTACAGCGAGCCTATCTTCAAGGGCGGTTACTTGCAGCTTACATACCGATACACATACAAGACTCAGGACAACAGCAAGAATACCTACGATGTTGCCGGATATACTGGTGAGTTCGGCTCTCTGCCAACTGGATATGCAAACTCGCTTGTAGATACGCTCAGCAATTCGGCTGAATATCGCAACTATATCAACGACATCACCATGATGTTGCGCATTGTAAAGAGCAAGTTCAGATTCAACATCGGAGCGGTTCTTCAGCCACAGAGCAGTAACATGCTCTACACAAAGGCAGGAAAGAACTACGACATAAAGCGAAATGTTACGAACTTCTCTCCACGAATGGACTTCAGATACCGATTCACAAAGACGCATCAGCTCAGACTTACTTATCGTGGAAACACAAGTCAGCCGTCAATGACTTATCTGTTGCCTATTACCGACTATAGTAACCCTACAAACATCAAGTTTGGTAACGCAACGCTGCTGCCATCGTTCACAAATAACTTCCGTTTGATGTATAACAACTACAACACGAGCAAGCAGAGCAGTATTGTAGCCTTCATCAATGCAAGTTTCAGCAAGGACGATGTGGCTCGTACAGAACTTTACAACAGCACAAACGGTGTTACTTACACGGGCTACGACAACATTAACGGTAACTGGAACGGAAGCGTGAACCTTAACTACAACGTGGCGTTCCTCGACAACAAACTTACGCTCAACTCAAGTTCTTCGGCAAGATACCAGAACTATGAGTCGTATACAGGCGAGATTTCGGGTGTAGATGTGTCTGACATTGATTTCTACTCAATGGGCAAGTACTGCAAGCAGTATTCAACACAGAACTCAACGCTGGCTGAACGCTTGTCGTTTGGCTACCGAAACAATTGGCTCGATGTAACGGCTAACGGAAGCATCAACTACTCTCACTCGGAGAGCGAGGCGCAGAAGAATAGTAACAACCAGAATATCTACGATTATTCGTATGGCCTGAATGTCAACTTTACCTTGCCTTGGTCAATAACCTTGTCGTCGGATATCAACAACAACTTCCGCCGAGGCTATTCGGAGAGCAGCATGAACACCAACGAACTTGTGTGGAACGCTCAAGTGTCAAAGAATTTCCTGAAGGGTAATGCGGCAACCATCACGTTGCAGGTGTTCGACATCTTGGGTAAGCAGAGCAATCTGTCGCGCTCAATCTCGGCAACAAGCCGTCAGGATTCGCGCTACAACTCGATAAACAGTTATTGTATGCTCCACTTCATCTATCGCCTTAACATCATAGGAAGCAAGGCTGCACGCGACAAGATGCGCGAGCGTTACGGCGACTTCCCAACGGGCGGCAGAGGCGGCGGTCGTCCAATGGGACCTCCTCCGGGTGGCGGACGTTTCTAAGGATATTTACAGAGGTCGAATCATGTAGATTCGACCTCTGTTTTTTATGTGTTTTGGAAGGGGAGAGCAGAGGCGTTTTCTTATGCTATGTAAGGCATATTTGGATAAAATCCAAACAAATAATTCGCTCAAAAATGACAAAATCCAAACAAAAAAATCGCCGATTTTTGACAAAATCCAAACAAATAATTTGTTAAAATGTGACAAAATCCAAACATATAATATGAATCTCCCACACAAGCAAGTTTTTTTGTTGGCAGAAGATTAGTAAAAGCCACTTTCTGCGTTTGATAACTTTTGCCCAACCAACGTTGACGGTTCGACCGACTTCTTGTTTTGTAGCGTTATGCTGATGCTATTGCAAATATTTCTCTAAAATTTGCTTCTTCCGTTCTGCACATCCTTCCATAACTGCCTTTGCCTTGGCTATTTCTGCTTCGTAGGATTCGATTTTAGAAACGATGCGTTGCTGCTCAGCGAGCGAAGGAATAGGGATATGAATGTTCTTTATATTCGATAAATTCAAAATGTCATATTGTTGTAAATCTTTTACAAATACATTATATGAAGAGCGACACATATAGAAAAGAAATAACTCGTTAAGTTCGTTCTTGTTATTTACCCGCAATCCCGCAATATTTTGATTCGTTGTAGTTTCAAATTTTAGAAAGGCAGTTTTCCCTTTTGTTGCACCTACTAATGCAATTAAGGTCGTACCTTCTGGAAACATTTTTGCGCTTGAATGATTTAATCCTTCTTCTGTAATAAATTCATTAGTTGAATAAACAAAATCACCTTTGCAAACTTCAGATTTAACCCAAGGTATAGTTCCGTTAGACCAATATGAAACAATCTTTTTAGATGGTGTTCCTCCTGAATTTATATCGCACACATCTCCCAATCTTTTTATTTCACCTTTCACTGCGTTCGTCACTTCTGCGATCTTCTCTTTGTATTCCTCAATGCTCATTCGGCTGTCGTTGTATTCTTCATCAACCTTTTTACATTCAGAAACGATTTGGGCTTGGATGTCAAGAGGTGGGAGAGGAATTTTGACATCTTTCAAATACTTGAAATGACGTTCATATTTGTCTTTATTGTCTATGTCAACAGAACAAAGGAATTCATAAATGTACTTCAGATTCTGATTGTTTACTTTGATTAGTTGCGTCCCGTCAGCACCTCTCACGAACTCAAAATCCACATATTTGAATGTGCAACTATGGTCGCCAAAAACGATCAATGGCAAATCTGTGATTACTTTTTGTTCCTCTGTATAACCAGTAATGAAACTACTAGCTTCTTGTGTTATTACTGGAATTGAACCGGATGACAAAATGTCTTCTTTAGCGACTTTTGTTTGATTTCCTTCAACTTTCAAAAGCAAATCGCCCAGCCTTTGTAACGGATACTTACTCTTAATTTCAATCTTCTTATCAACAGTCAGTTTTATAGATTTGTCAAACTCGGTTCGGCTGAAATCAACCATATCCGACAAGTTGGCGAATGAAAGCAGTTCGCCCATTTCGCCGTTGAAATCCGATTTTATCTCCTCCTTGTTTTCGCCGAAAGAGAATTTGCGACATTGATTGTAAATATGCTTGCGTATGGCAAATGCAAATTTTGAGTTATCCCACGCGTCGTTAGGATTATAAAGTGGAGTGTCGATATATTTTATTGAGTTGATGGCTGTTGCGATTTCTACGTCGCTTTCATCGCTATCAGCGATGTCTTCGTTATTTTCCTTATGAGTTGTTTCATACTTTATGCCCTCATCGCCTTTACGATTGCTCCAATCGTAGCCCAAGAACTTCACAATCTGAGCCTTATTGCTCTTGTTGCCAACCTTGTCGGGCGGAGATTGAAGAATGGCTACTTGGTTGCTTTCTATCTGAATGAACGTATTGAGTTTGTCGTGTTCAATCTTCTTTGCAAAGGAAATAAACTGTCTTTCTTGTTCTTCCTCTGCCAGCGTTTTGTATTCGTCGCTTTTGCAAAAATCGTCAAAGAGCTTCTTAAATGCCTTACTGTTTTCCTTTACCTTATCATCGAAAAAAGATGAAGCCTTGAACCATTCCATTTGAATGGCTTTCTTTATAGGCGATGACTTAAATTTCAACTTGTAATCGGCAAATATCTCGTGTTGTTTAAGTGCTTCAGACAATTCTTCATCTTGCATAAACTTGAAATACGACGATTTGTCGTAGCCTTGCTTTTGAATATAATTGTTAATTGCTTGATACGTTGTGTATTGGGTGTAATCCTTTTTGGCTTCGAATGTCTCTAAAAGTCCATGCGAATTCTTGTTCTTTACTCTTTGTGCAAAAAGTACAATAGTATTTGTGCCAGTTGAGCCAAAGGTACGGCTATTTAGGTTTACTATTGCCAAGATGTTGAAATTGGCAAACAACAGTTCTCTTGTCTTTATGTAAAGATTACCGTTTGAAAGAATGGAACTCGGTAACACTATACCAACAAGTCCATTTGAACGCAAAAAATGCTTTGTGCGCTCAATAAAGAAACATTCTATGCTGTTGTTTGCACTGTATGCTTTTTCTTCTATCGAATCTGTAAGGGAAAATTGCTTTCTGTCATCATCCGTCAGAGTATTCAAAAAGCCTTTCACGCTATATGGTGGGTTAGCAATAATGCAGTCGAAGCTTTCATTATCGAACCCTTGAAAACGTACCTCTTGCGTATTTAGGATACTAAGCGAGTCTTTGAAAACAATTCGTGCATCTTTGCTACCATTTATGATGGTTGCAATTTTAGCCACTTGGCTGAGTGTCTGGCTCTTCTCTATGCCGTATGCTTTGGCGGCAGGGTAGCTTTTTATAAACTCCGTAAGGAAGTGACCAGCACCACAAGCATAATCAAGCACCTTAACGTTTCCGGAATTAGGGAATTCGGGTAGGCATTTGATGATAAAGTTTACAATGGGAAGTGGAGTGAAAAACTGACCTTCCGTTTGGTGTACGTTCTTAGAGAGCAAACCCTCAAACAAATCGCCGAAGAAGTGGTTCGTTTCGCTGTTGCTTAGGTTTATGTCTTGTATAAGTGCTGCTATCTTGATGAGAATCTGGAAGTTCTTTTCGAAGTCTTCTTTGTTCTCAACATCTATAAAATTGAATTTCTTGATGTTGTAGAATTTGATTTCTTCAAACAACTCTTTGATGCCGGCGAAAAGTCCGTTCGTGACAGAGCGGTTTGTATCCTCGAAAATCTGTTTGATGTCGCTTTCCTCTTTGTTTACAACATCTACATTGAAGAGTTGTTTTTTGCCTTCTTGGTATAGCTTCAACAACCTGTTACAATATTCCTTTGGCGTGTCGCGAGTGATGCCTTTGTAGTAGAATTGCAAATCTTCGGGATTGTTGCGCTCGTCGGTAATCTTGCAGAGAAACAAATCTATCAGAATGTAGAACGAGTGTTCAAAGTCTGTTATAGCATGGTTGCGCAGTATTGTTGCAAACTCATGATAAATAGGGCGGATTTCGGCGTGCGAAAGCTCCTTCAAATCGGCAACAGTATATTTCTGTTTCCCAATGGAATATGCGGCAATATCTTTCTCAAACAATCCCTTTGTCTCGAATGATTTTGCATAGGTCTCACTCCACACATCAAAATATTTACCTTGAGCGTTGCTGAACGTTTTAGGGTTATTCAGTTCGTCGATGCGCTTTTTATTATCTTTCAGCGTGATAATATGATTTTTCAGAATCAATTTATCCTCAAAATCAGCTGCAAAAAGCACAAGGTTCTCGCAGAACCCAAGTTCGTTGACAAGCGGACCGAGGTAGCTGAATAGCTGTCCGCCATCTTTTTGCATATTGTTCCACTCGTGACTGAATTCACCGCCGTAGGTCTTGTTTTCAATCAGCACAAGTGGTTTATATTCTTTGTCGAAAACAAGAATATCGCCGTATGATGGCTTGTTTACATGTCCAACCTTGAAAGCAGGTTCAAAAACAATGTGTTTTGCTTCATATCCCTTTTCGAGCAGAAGATGAACGCAAACAAGACAGACAAAATTTTCTTTTGCCTTGAAGTCCAAAGTTGTGTCTCTGTGAATCACAAAACCTTTGGCTGGATTTTCTTTAGTGGGATATTCTCCGTTCTGAAAATTGTTATCTAATGGCGCGTATGTAATCTTCTGTGTTTTGAGATTGACCTCGATGCTTGCGCCATTGGTATATGTCTTTTTGTAAACTTTATCGCTTTCGGTAAAGCCAAAGTTTGTTAAAAGACTTGTCAGTTTTTCTACTGTTATCATAGTTGAACGTTGTGCTTTTAGCGTTCAGCCACTTATCGATGAATACAGATTCACAAACAAATACCTCTGAGCCGAAATAAAAGAAGCGCGGACTTCCCTTATTGCGCTCTGAGGTATTTGGCGTGACCTGCAATCACAAATAAGTTCCGTCCACGCCAAGGCGCGAACGTTCACTGAACTTATTCGTGTGATTGCATCTTCTAATCGCCAAATTTTCAGAGCATCTCGAATAAATAGCAAACGCTATGATTTTATCAATATGTTAAAAAAAATCTTTTCTTGTATAATGTTTAAATTTTTGTTGTTTGCAAAATTATGATTTTTTGCGGCATCGACAAAGGTTTGTAAGGAAAATATCAATAGTGAAGAATTGGTGGAATGTAAAAAATAAGAGATGATTTTAATGTTTATTTCCTGATAATGGTTAGGTGGTATAAAAAACTCCCTCGGAATTATTCTTCCGAAGGAGTTTGAAAATATAAACTGTTCTTGTTTTATTCTTCGCCTTTGTTCTTAAAGAAAGAGAAGTTTACGCTGCCGTAGTGGCGGTGCTCAACAAAGTTGGGATGCTCCGAAAAATCGTAGTCCTTGCCGTGTTCCAATACGAACAGACCGTCGTCTTTTAGCAGATTATGCTCGAATACCAAATCGGGAATCGTAGCAAGCTCTTTAAGCGCGTAGGGTGGGTCGGCAAACACAAAGTCGAACTTCTCGCCGCATCGCGTAATGTACTTGAATACGTCGCCCCTCAGCGGAAGCCATTGTTCTGCCTTCAGTTCCTTTGCAATCTTGTTTATGAAGGTGTAGTGCAGCGGCTCTTTTTCGACCGAAATAACGCGCTTGCAACCGCGTGAGACGAGCTCCAGACTTATGCTTCCCGTTCCCGTAAAGAGGTCGAGTGCCTCGCAGTCGTCTTCGAAGTCGATATATGCGCGCACAACGTTAAACAGATTCTCCTTTGCAAAATCGGTTGTTGGGCGTGCCTTGAACGAGCGCGGAACATCGAAATGACGTCCTTTTAGCGTTCCTGTTATTACTCTCATAAATAAAAAAACGTTATTGTTGTGGTGTGTAGAGCAGCAGAGTCTTTGCGTCGTATGCAACATCCTCTTTCTCCGCTATTTTCTGATTTTCGAACTCCATTGCCGGGTCAATCAGATAAACCTTTCTCACATATTTTCTAAGTTCGGTTAAGAGCCGTTTGCGGTCGCGCAGGTTGCCAACCAAGTGCATCTCGTCGTTCTCTTGGCTCAGTCCGAGCTGCTTCCAGATGTAGAGGTAGTAGTAGATGCTATCGTCGGTCTCGCGGTTTGGAAAAGTGTTGGTAAACTGAAGTCTGCCACGGTCGAACACAAAGATGTCGCTGCATCTCTCGTGCTGGTAGACGAACATCTTCAGGGTGCTGCCAACGTAGCTTTTCTCGAAGA
This sequence comes from Bacteroides sp. Ga6A2, assembly GCF_000702225.1. Lineage (NCBI taxonomy): Bacteria > Pseudomonadati > Bacteroidota > Bacteroidia > Bacteroidales > Bacteroidaceae > Bacteroides > Bacteroides sp. Ga6A2. The sequence continues at coordinate 19,895 of NZ_JNKX01000001.1, forward strand.
AATGCTCGGCAACCGATGTCATCTGATGGTAGAAACGGCAGTTTGGATGATGCTCTCTTATAAGCTGCTCCGTATTCTTGTCTACCGAGAACAGTATTACCGCCTTGTTTTTTGGCAGTACGTTGTGCATCACCATTGTTCCTGTCTCTTCGGGATAGTTGTAGCAGAATATCTCTTCAGCCTTATCCTCGTCGAATTCTTCTACTGGAATGATGGTGTATCTCGAATCGCAGAGGATAATGTTAACCCTCTGGTAGTCGCGTTTCAGCACATCTTCGCTCTGGAAGGCGTTCTTCAGGTTTGCTGTAATCGAGATGGTCGATTTTGTGGCATACTGAATGTGAGTGAACGAATCCTCTTGCGAAGGAGTGTGTAGAAAAAAAGAAAATCCATCCGCTGAAAGGCGGATGGATAGACTATATGCTGTAATGTTATTACTCCCAGTTACCTGCATTGTTATTTGGAGATTCTACGTCACCAACCTTAAGGCCTGCAAACTTGCCTCCCTTCTCAGCCTTGTTCTTCAATGCGTTAAGCTCTGAATCGTTAAGACCGCTCAAGTATGTGTCATAATCGATGTCGCACTGGAACAAGTAAAGAGTAGTCTCAGTCTTTGAGTTGTACTGCTGACCAGTCTTCAAGTTGAACTTCTTGCCGTTTCCGTAAGGAACCTCAGCCAAATTGTCGATGTCTTTAATCTTAAGGTTCTCAGCAACTGAAACGATCATTGTATCACGCTTGATGAGACCCAACTTAACAGCCTTCTCCTCTGTCATTCCTGCCTCAAGCTGCTCATCTGTAAGAACGCCTTCCTTCTTGATTTCCTTAGTCTTAGCGTTCTTTACGAAATCGATTAGTGAGTCGAAATCCGCTGTATAGTGACGGTTGTGAGCCTCGGCCCATGCAACTTCTGCACTACGGATATCAATAAGTTTCTTGATAATCGCTTTCTCTCTCAAATCCTTTGTCTCGCTGAATTCGATAGGAGCCTTGATGCTCTGGTAGCTGACGTATGCTAATCCTGCAACGCAGAGAACCAGAATGACATTAAAAACAGTTTTCATAATGTTATGTTAATTTTATTGTTTATATTCGTACCGCAAAAATAAGATAAATTTATTAAAACACCGATTTTTCGGCTGACTTTTTAATTGTATATGGACAATAATATCCAAATAGCGCTTCAAATTAAAGAAAAATTTTTATACCAGCCAACTTTTCAGCAGGAAAATGTAATAAAAAAGTTGGCCGAATTCCTGCGCAGCGGCGATGACGAGAGTGCGTTCATTCTTAACGGATATGCCGGAACAGGTAAGACAACGCTTATCTCGGCACTCGTAAAGGCTCTTGAGGCGATGGGCGTAAAGGTGATGCTCCTTGCCCCTACGGGAAGGGCTGCAAAGGTGTTTGCCCTCCATGCCGAACGCCCGGCTTTCACCATTCACCGCAAGATTTACCGCCAGCAGGTGCTCGATGCCGACGGCGGAAGATTCTCGCTTAACGACAATCTGCACAAGAATACGCTGTTCATCATTGATGAGGCTTCGATGATATCGCGAGCGCAGTCTGCCACGTCGCAGTTCGGCTCGGGCGCGCTTTTAGACGATATGATAAAGTATATCTACAACGGTCAGTCGTGCCGGATGCTTCTGGTAGGCGATACAGCCCAGCTTCCGCCGGTGGGCGAGAGCGAATCGCCTGCGCTCGACGCTCATGTCGTCGGCTCGTACGGATTGCAGGTGTACAGCGCGGAACTGAGCGATGTGGTGCGCCAGAAGAACGGCGGCGGAATTTTGTGGAACGCAACGCGCCTTAGGCAGATTGTTGCCGACGGCGGCGGAATGTCGCTTCCGAAGATAAAGTTCGAGGGCTTTGCCGACATCGTAAACGTGCGCGGCGACCAGCTTATAGAGAGTCTGGCAGAGAACTATCACAAGTATGGGCTCGACGACACCATCGTGATAACGCGCTCAAACAAGCGTGCCAACATCTATAATCAAGGAATAAGAAAGACGGTTCTCGACTACGAGGACGAACTCGCATCGGGCGATATGCTGATGATTGCCAAGAACAACTATTTCTGGACTCAGAAAGACAACTTCATAGCCAACGGCGAGATTGCCATACTGAGAAGATACCGAAGGGTGAGGGATTTGTACGGCTTCCGCTTTGCCGATGTAGAGCTGGAGTTTCCCGACCGCAACGACGAGGAGATGAGCGCCACCGTGTTGCTCGACACGCTTTGCAGCGAGTCGCCATCGCTCACTCCCGACGAGCAGGAAAAACTATTCAACGCCGTGCTCGAGGATTACAACGACATTCCGCTGAAGAGCGACAAACTGAAGGAGATGCGCAAGAGCGAATACTTCAACGCCCTACAGATAAAATATGCCTATGCCGTAACGTGCCACAAGGCGCAGGGCGGACAATGGAGCTGCGTATATGTTGACCAAGGTTACATGACCGACGATATGCTTACGCCCGATTATTTCAGATGGCTTTACACCGCGTTTACCCGCGCTACCGAAAAACTATTTCTGGTAAACTGGGCAAAGGAGCAGGTGCTCTGATACGAAATGAGCCGTGACAAACGTTGAAGTCTGCCACGGCTCTTTCTCATTTATGGAAAAAACAAAAGTTACTTAACCAATTCAGCCAGTTTTGTTACAGCGTCCTGCAATCCATCGGCGTTCTTTCCGCCGGCTGTTGCGAAGTGAGGCTGACCGCCACCGCCGCCCTGAATCAACTTGGCTGCTTCGCGAACCATCTGACCAGCGTTCAGACCGTTCTCCTTTACAAGATTGTCGCTGATAGCAACTGTAAGCATTGGCTTGCCGTCAGAAAGGCTACCTACGGCAAATACAGAATTCTCAACCTCGGCACGAATCTGGAAGGCAAGATCCTTCACAGCATCGGCTGGCAATGGAAGAACTGCGCTGATAACCTTGATGCCGTTCTTGTCTACAGCCTTGCTGATGAGTTCCTGCTTTGCTGAAGCGGCTTTCTCCTTTACGAATGTCTCTACCTGCTTCTTCAAGCCTGCATTCTCGTCGATATACTTCTTGATGGCAACGGTAAGGTCTGGTGCGTTGTTGAACAAAGCGCGCAAATCTTTCATTGTATCCTCAATCTTGTAGAGCAAATCCTCAACCTTGCTGCCTGTGATAGCCTCGATACGGCGCACGCCTGCTGCAACCGAACTTTCGCTTACAATCTTGAACATTCCGATGCGGCCTGTAGCCGATGCGTGAACACCACCGCAGAACTCAACAGAATCGCCGAACTTTACAACGCGGACCTTGTCGCCGTACTTCTCGCCGAAGAGGGCGATTGCGCCGAGCTTCTTAGCCTCCTCGATTGGAGTGTCGCGGAACTCTTCGAGTTTGATGTTCTCTCTGATTGCCTCGTTAACTTTGCGCTCAACCTCGCGAAGTTCTTCGTCTGTAACCTTCTGGAAGTGTGAGAAGTCGAAGCGCAGAGCCTCTGGCGAAACGTATGAACCCTTCTGCTCAACGTGTGTGCCGAGAACCTCGCGCAAAGCCTTGTCGAGAAGGTGAGTAGCTGTGTGGTTTGCCTCGCTAGCATGACGACGGTCAACATCTACACATGCCATGAAAGGTGCGTTAGGGTTAGCCGGCATCTTCTTTACGATATGTATTGGCAGGTTGTTCTCCTTCTTCGTGTCGATAACCTCGATAGTCTCGTCTGCGCTGCAAAGAACACCGCTGTCGCCAACCTGACCACCCATCTCGGCATAGAAAGGAGTCTTGTCGAGAACAATCTGGAAGAATGTCTGCTTCTTCTGAGTTACCTGACGGTAGCGCAGAATGTTACATTCGTATTCAGTATAGTCGTATCCAACGAATTCTGTTTCGCCTTCTTTCAGAGTAACCCAGTCGCCAGTCTCTACAGATGCTGCGTTGCGGGCGCGCTCCTTCTGCTTCTGCATCTCGGCGTTGAACGAGTTCTCGTCAACGGTCATTCCGTTCTCGCGGCAGATAAGTTCTGTAAGGTCGAGAGGGAAGCCGAATGTATCGAACAAAGTAAATGCCTGAACACCGTCTATCTCGGTCTTGCCAGCCTTCTTTGTGTCGCTGATAACGCCATCGAGCAGCTTGATACCAGTCTCAAGTGTGCGAAGGAATGACTCTTCCTCCTCCTGCATTACGCGAGAGATAATCTCCTTCTGTGCAGGAAGTTCTGGATAAGCATCGCCCATCTCAGCGATGAGGGTAGGCAGAAGCTTGTACATGAATGCCTTCTTCTGTCCGAGGAATGTGTAGCCGTAGCGAACGGCACGGCGAAGGATTCGGCGGATAACGTAGCCAGCCTTTGCATTGCTTGGAAGCTGACCGTCGGCAATAGAGAATGCGATGGCGCGAAGGTGGTCGGCAACAACTCGCATTGCGATGTCCTTCTTCTCGTCCTTGCCGTACTCAACGCCTGCCATCTCGGCAATAACCTTGATGATTGGCTGGAATACGTCGGTATCGTAGTTTGATGTCTTGCCCTGAAGTGTGCGTACCAGACGCTCGAATCCCATACCTGTATCGATAACCTTTGCAGGAAGTGGCTCGAGTGAGTGGTCTGCCTTGCGGTTGTACTGCATGAACACGAGGTTCCAAATCTCGATAACCTGCGGATGATCTTTGTTTACCATCTGTGCTCCCGGAACATTAGCCTTCTCCTCCTCAGAACGTGAGTCGATGTGGATTTCTGAACATGGACCGCAAGGACCTGTGTCGCCCATCTCCCAGAAGTTATCGTGCTTGTTTCCGTTTATGATGTGGTCTTTAGGAAGGAATTTCTCCCAGATGGCAGCGGCTTCGTTGTCGCGCTCCAAGCCTTCCTCGGCAGAGCCTTCAAAAACAGTTGCGTACAAATCCTTTGGGTCGAGTTTCAGTACGTCTACCAAGTACTCCCAAGCCCATTCGATGGCTTCTTTCTTGAAGTAGTCGCCGAAGCTCCAGTTGCCCAACATCTCGAACATTGTGTGGTGATAGGTATCGTGTCCTACCTCCTCAAGGTCGTTGTGCTTTCCGCTAACGCGCAGACACTTCTGTGAGTCGGCGCATCGCTTGCTCTTTGTAGGGTGGTTGCCAAGGATGATGTCCTTGAACTGGTTCATACCAGCGTTGGTAAACATAAGGGTTGGGTCATCTTTTATGACCATAGGTGCAGAAGGCACAATCAGGTGCCCCTTACTCTCAAAGAATTTCTTGTATGACTCTCTGATTTCTTTTGCAGTCAACATATTTTATAGTTATGAAGTTAATATTCTTGAATAATCTTTGCAAAGATAACTTGTTTATATTATTTTTGCCTTAAATTTGTTTAAAATATTGTTTTCTTCTGTGTAAAAAACAAAAAAATGTCGCTAAATTCCAATAAAGATCATAAACTCTTTTACTCGATAAAAGAAGTTGCTGAGATGTTTGGTGTTACAGACACTCTTCTGCGCTATTGGGAAAAGGAATTTCCGAATATCGCGCCTAAGAAGGGCAGCCGTAACGTGAGACAGTACACTCGGGAAAACGTTGAACAGATTAAACTCGTATATCATCTTGTAAAGGAGAAGGGCATGACGCTCGAAGGCGCAAAGAAAGCCCTGAAGGGGAACAAGGAGGGCGTTGCAAAGAATACCGAACTTCTTGAACGTCTTAAAAGCATAAAAGCCGAGTTGCTTGTAATAAAAAAACAACTCGGCCATCTTACCTAAACTCTTGCAATTTCTTTTATACTTTCTATCTGCTTAAGGCGGTCTATAACATCGTTTATCTCCTTGGTGTTATGGACGCTTATCTCTACCTTGCAGTCAAAAATTCCGTCGTTGGTTTCAACGTGCAGCATGTTTATGTTCACCTGCATGGTTGTGAGCACGCTTGTTACCGAATTCAGAAGTCCCACAACGTCGATTCCCTGCATCTGTATGGTTGCCGAGAACAGCGAGTTGTTGTTCATCTGCCACATAGCAGCCAGAATACGGTTTCCGTAGCTTGTCTTTAGCTTGTATGCCACGCTGCATTGGCGTTTGTGGATGTAAACCTTGTTCTTGTCGTTGTAGTAACCAAGCACGTCGTCGCCCGGAATAGGGTGGCAACATTCGGCAATGATGTATCTAGAGCCCACCGTAGCCTCGTTGAGGATTAGCGGTTTGCCTTTCTCTATGGTTACGGCTATGTTTTCGTTCTTAGGTTCTTTGCCTTGCTGAGCTTTCTTGCCGTTGCCTTCTTTCTTCTTTCCGCCGAAGAATGGGATATAGCGTGTCCACTTGCGGTCTTTTTCAGATGGCAGACCGTGAAGTGCGTTTACATCCTCGCTTCCGAGTGTGATGGTTTTCTGTCCAAGTTGATAGTAAAGTTCGTCTACGGTTTCGAGTTTGTGAAGGTCGAGCAGGTTGAGCATGTTTATCTCGGCAATATTCAGGTCGTTGTTCTGAACAAACTGCTTGAAGATTTCCTCACCGTTCTTCTGCGCCTCGTGACGCTCCTTTCGGAGGATTGCCTCAATCTTAGCCTTAGCCTTGGCGGTAGACACGAACGTAATCCACGAAGGCTGAATGTGCTGCGATTTTGATGTGAGAATCTCTACTTGGTCGCCGCTCTGGAGTTTGTGGCTTATTGGCACGAGTTTGTGGTTGACCTTTGCGCCGATGCAATGGCTTCCGAGGAAGGTGTGAATGCTGAATGCAAAGTCGAGCGCGGTACAGTCTGCCGGCATCGTCTTTATCTCGCCTTTCGGGGTGAAGACGAAGATTTCTGAAGCATACAGGTTTAGTTTTATTGTGTCGAGGAAGTCGATGGCGTCGGGCTGCGGATTGTCGAGAATCTCCTTGATGGTGTGCAGCCATTTCTCCAGTTCGCCTTCAGATGTTGTGCCTTCCTTGTACTTCCAATGTGCGGCAAACCCCTGCTCGGCAATTTCGTCCATCTTCTTGCTTCTGATCTGGCACTCAATCCATGCGCCCTGATGACTCATGAGGGTAACGTGCAGAGCCTGATATCCGTTTGCCTTCGGACGGCTAATCCAGTCGCGCAGGCGGTCGGGATGAGGCTTGTATATCTTGGTTATGGCAACATAGATGTCGAAACATTCATTCAGTTCCTGCTCCTCTTTCAGAGGCTCGAAGATGATGCGCACGGCAAGGATGTCGTAAATCTCCTCGAACGAAACATGCTTGTTCTGCATCTTGTTCCAGATGGAATAAGGCGACTTTATTCTTGCCTTGATGGTGTATTTTATGCCCCATTTGTCGAGTGCGGCGCGTATAGGTGCGGTAAACTCCTCGAAAACGGAGTCGCGCTTTGCCTGTGTAGACGCAAGCTTTTCTTCAATCTTCTTGTATTCTTCGGGATATTCAAAGCGGAAGCTCAAGTCCTCGAGTTCCGTCTTTATGGCGTTCAGTCCAAGACGGTTGGCAAGCGGAGCATAGATGTACATCGTCTCGCCTGCAATCTTGTACTGCTTTTCGGGTTTCTGCGAACCGAGTGTGCGCATGTTGTGCAGACGGTCGGCAATCTTTATCAGGATAACGCGTATGTCGTCGTTCATCGTGAGCAGAAGCTTCTTGTAGTTTTCTGCCTGAGCCGACGCATGGTCGCCAAAGATTCCTCCGGCGATTTTTGTCAGACCGTCAACAATCTGAGCTATTTTAGAACCAAAGATGTTTTCGATGTCCTCTACGGTATAGTCGGTGTCTTCGACTACATCGTGCAACAAAGCCGAGCATATTGATGTAGAGCCGAGTCCAATCTCGTTGCAGGCAATTTTTGCAACGGCGATAGGGTGCATGATATAAGGCTCGCCCGACAGTCGTCTCACACCCTTGTGAGCCTGACGCGCGAAGTTAAAAGCCTTAGTGATGATTTCAACCTTCTTTCGGTGAGGCGAAGCAAGATAGTCGTTCAGAAGTTCCTGAAACGCATCGTCAATCATCTTTTCTTCATCAATGACTGCATTTGTATGTAGTTCTTCCATTGTATTATCCTTTTATTTCACAAAGGTAATAAAAAAAAGAAAAGGAGCACCATCGGTACTCCTTTTTTTGTTATTTAACCTTTATCTTTTCGCCCGAGCGAATGTTTGTTCCTTTTATGCCGTTTATCTTTTGCAGATGTTTTACGCTTGTGTGGTATTTCTTGGCTATGCTGCTTAGGGTTTCGCCGCCCGAGATGTTGTGATAGGCTGTGTTTCCTCCGCTACCGCCGCGTCTTTTGCGCTTGCTTGCTGCCGTTGCCGGCTGGTTCTTGTAAGGCACCCAAACTCTTCTGCCGTGGCGGCGTACGTATCTGCCGCGCTTTGGCTGGCTGTTCTGCCATGAACTGATGTCGTTGCTAACCTCAACTATGTTACGCTTTGTAAACAGCTCGTCGGCTTTGTAGGCGTAGATGCTGTCGCCGGCATCGATAAACGAGTTTATGGCATTGTGCGAAAGTCTGAGGATGCAAGGCTTCTGGTTTCCCGGAATTACGTTTGTGCGATACTGGGGGTTGAGAGCCTTTATTTCGTCCATGCTCACGTTGCACATATCTGCTATCTGCTGAAAATGAAGCTGCTTGCTTATTATTACCGTGTCGGTTTCTGCTGGCAGTTTTGCCTCCATCGGACAGATGTTGTGCTCGCAGTAGAAGTTCATGACGTAGTTGGCGGCGATGAACGATGGGACATATCCGCGGGTCTCGTTTGGCAGATAGTTGTAAATCTTCCAATAGTCCTTCTCGCCGTTGGCGCGGTGGATAGCCTTGTTTACCGTGCCCGGACCGCAGTTGTAGGCTGCAATAACCAGGGTCCAGTCCTGATAGATGTTGTAAAGGTCTTTCAGATAGTGGGCAGCTGCGTAACTTGCCTTTATCGGGTCGCGGCGTTCGTCGATGAGGCTTGTAGTCTCGAGTCCGTAACGCTTTCCGGTTGTAATCATGAACTGCCAGAGTCCGGCTGCGCCTACGCGCGATGTAGCCTTCGGATTAAGTCCCGATTCGATTATCGGCAGATACTTCAGTTCGAGAGGCAGACCGTATGCATCGAGGGCCTCTTCGAATATCGGCATGTAGAAGTTTGAACTTCCGAGCATGGCCGAAACAGAGCGGCGCAGTCTGCCTGTGTAAATGTCGATGAATTTGCGCACAACATCGTTGTATGGCATTTCTATGACGTTAGGTATCATGCTTAGACGCTCGGTGTATGTCTCTGGCGTGTACTCGCGGTTCTCGTCCTTCATCTGGCAGTCGCCACTAACCTGAAGGAACTTCTGTGAGTGCCAGTTGCTCAGCAGGCTGTCGATGTTCTCGGTCATTCCCTCAGGAAGTTCGATAACCTCGTTTTCGCCTGTGTTTGTGTCGTATACGGTGATTTCATTTTGTGCCTGCATCTGGGCAGACATCAACATTGTCAAGCAGATAATACCTATTTTTCTCATCATATATTTTTAAAAGTTTAGTGAGCACTGAACGCCGTACGCCTGTCCTTTAAGCGGTACGTTGTGGTTGCCTATCACGGTAGGCTTCACTTTCATGCTCAGGTCCTTTGAAATGTCGAAAGATGACAGCTCGGCATCTACGTAGGCATCGACTACCGACAGAAGATATACTCCGATGACGCAGAACATGCTCATGTCGCGGTATCTTCTGAAATAGTTTTTGCGGCGCTTGAACAAGTCAACGAGTCGTGTCTTATTTTCCTCAACGTAGTTGTCGTCGCTGTATCGGGTTGATAGCAAATTCTTGTAGCTCTGCGTCTTTGGGTCGTCGTCTATGAGGTCTACATACGCCTTTGTATAGTCGCGGTACATCATGTTGTTCCACGTCAGGGCGTAGGCGCATCCCATGAATCCGCCGTAGACGAACGGCAGTTTCCAGTATTTGCGGTTATATATCTGTCCGCCGCCGGGAATGACGAGTGCCATCCACAGAGCCTTCTTGGGATTTGGTTGCCAGTTGGCCGCGAAATCTTTCTTTAGTTTCTTTGTCTGTTTTACCAGCGATGTCGTGTCGGCTATGAGCGAGTCGGCCTTGATGCGTGCTCGCTTCATGCTTGCCTTTGGCATTGCCGCTATCTCGGCAGACTGCGTTTCTATGGCTGCCACAACCGAGTCGCCTGCGATGCTCTGAACGGCGGTGCTGTCGGCCGAAGTTGGATTCTGCGCATAAGCACATATCCCGCTCCACATCATCAGATGACAGAGCAGGACAAGTAAGGTACGCTTTATGGTTATGTTAATGCACACCTTGGTATTTTACTGTTTTGATTCAGATTTTAGTGAATCGAAAATGTTCATAATTCGTTCCAGATCCTCTTCGTTGTTGAACGAGATGCTGATTTTGCCTTTTCCCTTGGCTGTACAAGACATCTGAACCTTGCTATTGAAGAATTCGGACAGCTGCTTCTTCAGGATGTTGTATTCCTCGGGGAGTTTTGCACCTTTCGGGGTTATCTTCTTTCCGTCCTTGGTGTTTACGGCAACTCCTTCGCTAAGTCTCTTTGCCAGTTCCTCAACCTTGTGGACCGAGTATCCGTGTGTTATGCACTCGTTAAACAGTTTTATCTGATTCTTTGGGTCTTCTACCGACAGAAGGGCGCGTGCATGTCCCATCGTTATCTGCTTGCCCTGAAGCGCGAGCTGTATAGGTGCAGGCAGCTTGAGCAGTCGGAGTGAGTTTGCAATGGCTGGACGGCTTTTTCCCACGCGCTCGCTCAGGCGGTCCTGAGTCATGTCGTACTGCTCAATCATCTTCTGGTAGGCGAGTGCAACTTCTATCGGGTTAAGGTCTTCGCGCTGGATATTCTCTACAAGAGCCATCTCCATTACCGACTTGTCGCTTACATCTTCCTTGATGTAGGCCGGAATGGTAGTCTTGCCTGCAATCTGCGATGCTCTCCAACGGCGTTCGCCGGCAATAATCTGGTAGCGGTCGTTGCCCAGCTTTTGCAGCGTGATAGGCGTAACGATGCCAATCTCGCTTATAGAGTTTGCCAGTTCCTGAAGTGCGGTCTCGTCGAACTCGCGTCGCGGCTGGTCTGGGTTTACCTGAATGCTGCTTATTTCAATCTCGTTTATCGAAGACGAGCCTTCAGCCTTGACTGGCTCTTCTGAAATGAGCGCATCAAGACCTCTGCCAAGTGCTGGATATTTCTTGTGAACTGCCATATATTACTTGTTATTCTTCTGAATTATTTCCTGAGCCAACTGAAGATGGCTCTTTGCGCCGGCCGAGTCGGCATCGTAAAGGATTACTGGGATTCCGTGGCTTGGTGCCTCGCTCAACTTAACGTTGCGCTGGATAACTGTCTTGAACACAAGTTCTTGGAAGTGACGCTTAACCTCCTCGTATATCTGGTTTGCCAGACGAAGGCGAGAGTCGTACATCGTAAGCAAGAATCCTTCAATCTCGAGCGATGGGTTTAGTTTGCTCTTGATAATCTTGATTGTGTTGAGCAGTTTGCTGATTCCTTCGAGGGCGAAGTATTCGCATTGCACCGGAATTATTACCGAATTGGCTGCGGTGAGAGAGTTGACGGTTATGAGTCCGAGAGAAGGCGAGCAGTCGATAAGGATGAAGTCGTACTCGTCCTTTACGCTGTCGAGCAGATTCTTCATAATCTTCTCGCGGTTGTCGAGGTTGAGCATCTCGATTTCGGCACCTACAAGGTCGATGTGAGAAGGTACGATGTCGAGGCCTTCGATGTCGGTTGTGTAGATTGCGTCGTGAATGTCAACCTGATTTATTATGCACTCATATATAGATGTTTCAATCTCCTTAATGTCAACGCCCAAACCTGAAGATGCATTTGCCTGAGGGTCGGCATCAATAACAAGAACCTTCTTCTCGAGAGTTGCAAGAGAAGCAGCAAGGTTAATAGAAGTGGTAGTCTTTCCAACGCCACCCTTTTGGTTTGCCAATGCGATAATTTTTCCCATACATTAAAAATATTTTAACGGTGCGAATTTAAGCAAATTCTTCAATTTGCAATCTTCCGCATACAAAGTTATTTAACAAATTGTTGATAACTTATGTTAATTGTTGAAAACTCTCATTTATGAGCATTTAATTTCGCAAAGATACTCATAAATATTTATTTTTTTTTAATTTTGTCTTTAAAAAATTAATAGAAAGAATGACAAAATTACCACTTATTTTTGTTTCTAACGATGACGGAGTAAATGCAAAAGGCATAAACACGCTTGTTTCGATGCTCCAAGGATTGGGCGAAATTCTGGTCGTTGCACCAAACGGACCGCGCAGCGGCGCATCTTGCTCCATAAATGTCACAGCATCAGCAACGTGCAAACTGATAACCCAGAAGCCGGGACTGGCAATATACGGATTTACCGGAACGCCGGTTGACTGCGTTAAATTCGGCTTGCAGGAACTTACCGACCGCGTTCCCGACCTCGTTGTGGGCGGAATAAACCACGGCGACAATTCATCGATAAATGTTCATTATTCTGGCACGATGGGAATTGCCAAGGAAGGCTGCATGAAGGGCATCCCAAGCATAGGCTTCTCGCTCGACGACTATAGTGCCGATGCCAATTTTGAACCGATGCGCGACTATGTCCGCAAGATTGTATCCGTGGTGCTCGAGAAGGGCTTGCCCCGAAACACTTGTCTGAACGTTAATTTTCCGAAGGGAGAATCGTACAAGGGCATTAAGATATGCCGCCAGATGAATGCACAATGGACCAAGGAATGGGTTAAGATGGAGCATCCGCGAGGCGGACAGGTTTATTGGCTCACGGGCGAGATGACCGACCGCGAACTCGAAGAGGGAACAGACGGATGGGCTTTGGCCAACGGCTATGTTGCCATCACTCCAACAACGGTAGACGCGACGAGTTACTCGCTTCTCGACGAAATGAAAAACTGGAATCTATGAAATATTACTTTGTGGTAGGCGAGGCGAGTGGCGACCTTCACGCCTCGAACCTGATGAAGGCGATAAAGCAACGCGATGCCGAAGCCGAATTCCGCTTCTTTGGCGGCGACAACATGAAGGCTGTTGGCGGAACGATGGTGAAGCATTACAAAGAACTTGCATACATGGGCTTCATTCCCGTAATGATGCATCTTCGAACCATTCTCGGCAACATGAAGATGTGCAAGAATGATATTGTTGGTTGGAAGCCCGATGTGCTTATTCTGGTAGATTATCCGGGCTTCAATCTCGATATCGCAAAATTCATTCATGCCAAAACCAACATTCCGGTTTATTATTACATCGCGCCAAAGATTTGGGCGTGGAAGGAATATCGCATCAAGAACATAAAGCGCGATGTAGACAAACTGTTCTCGATTCTTCCTTTCGAGGTCGATTTCTTCGAGAAGAAGCATAATTATCCAATTCAGTATGTTGGCAATCCTACGCTCGACGAGGTTGAGAAGTTCAAGAGCGAGCACAACGAGAACTTTGCCGGCTTCACAACCCGAACGCATCTCGAAGGAAAGCCGATTATCGCCCTTCTTTCAGGAAGCCGTAAGCAGGAGATTGCCGACAACCTTCCGCTGATGGTCGAGGCCGTCCGTCCGCTTATGGACAGATATCAGGTCGTTGTGGCTGGTGCGCCGAGCATCGACATGGCTCTCTACGACAAATATCTTTCGGGAACGGGAGTGAAGGTTGTTCCAAACGAAACGTATAGTCTGCTTATGCAAGCCGAGGCTGCGCTCGTAACATCGGGCACGGCAACCCTCGAGACGGCTCTTTTCGGCGTTCCGCAGGTGGTGTGCTACTATCTGCCGTTCGGAAAGGTTTACAGTTTCCTGCGCCGTTTCTTCCTCAAGATTCCTTACGTCTCGCTCGTTAATCTTGTTCTCGGTCGCGAGGGCGTTAAGGAACTCATTGCCGACGGCATGACCGTCGAGGCTGCCCGAACCGAACTTCTGAAGGTGCTGAATGGCGGAGAGGCGCGCGACGAAATGCTGGCTTCGTATGCCGAACTGAAACAGAAACTTGGCGAAACAGGCGCGCCAGAACATGCCGCAAAACTCATAATTGAATCATTAAGTTGAATTTTGTAATGGAATAGTCCGTATTTTTTATAATTTTGCAGCAAGAAATACATTTTAGTTAATAAATGGAAGAAAATAGAAACTCATTTAGTGGTTCTTTAGGTTTTGTTCTTGCTGCGGCAGGTAGCGCCGTCGGTCTCGGAAATATATGGCGATTTCCGTATCTTGCAGCCCGAGACGGCGGCGGAATATTCCTCATGACTTACATCGTTCTTGCCATAACGTTCGGCTTCACGCTTCTGATAACCGAGGTGGCTATCGGCCGAAGGTCTCAGCAAGGACCTCTTACAGCCTACAAGTTTTTCAACAAACGGTGGAGTTTCATCGGATACCTGTCGTTTGTCGTTCCGTTTATAATCTATCCCTATTATTGCGTTATTGGCGGATGGGTTCTGAAATATATGTGTACTTATGTTTCGTTCAACAGCAAGGAGGTTGTTGCCGACGGGGCTTTCGGCAATTTCATATCAGGACAATGGGCTCCGGTTTTGTATATGGTTATATTTGCGTCGCTCTGCTTCGTTATCGTTTATCGCGGAGTGGAGAAGGGCATCGAGAAGTTCTCGCGCATAATAATGCCGTTGCTCATAGTCCTCGTGCTGTTCATCTGCCTTTATTCGCTCACAATATCGCATACCGATGCCAATGGCGTTACCCGTACGGGAATAGACGGAGCGATAATCTATCTTGTCCCGAATTTCGAGGGCGTTACGTTCAAGCGCTTCCTCATGATTGTTCTCGATGCCACAGGACAGTTGTTCTACTCGCTCTCCATAGCCATGGGCATTATGGTGGCTTACGGCTCGTATATGCGCCGCGATGTGAATCTTGGCAAGGCGGTAGACCGAATTGAGATTTTCGACACTATTATAGCCGTTCTTGCCGGTCTGATGATTATTCCGGCAGTTTATGTGTTTATGGGAACCGAGGGAATGTCGCAAGGCTCTGGACTGATGTTCGTGGTTCTTCCAAAAGTATTCCATTCGCTTGGCGTGTTTGGCGCAATCTTGGGCGCGGCGTTCTTTGTTATGGTTCTTTTTGCAGCCATAACGAGTGCCGTTTCTATTCTCGAGGCGTGTGTGTCGAGTCTGATTGACCGTTTTGGGTGGAGCAGAACGAAATCAGTCTTTCTGATAGGCGGCATTGGCATGGTACTCTCGTTTATCGTCTGCAAGGGATACAACGACTTGTATTTCGAGTATGTATTGCCAAACGGAACAAAGGGGCAGATTCTCGACATTTTCGACTATATTAGCAACAACATTCTTATGCCATTCCTTGCCATCTGTACTTGCGTACTTATAGGCTGGGTTGTAAAGCCAAATCTGCTTGTTGGCGAGATGCGTCTTAACGGCTATAAATTCCGCCGCAAGACGCTCTATGTTGTAATGCTAAAGTACGTTGTCCCAATCATGCTTATAGTGCTTCTTCTCGGCTGTTTTGGACTGTATTAGACGAAACTTAAAAATAACACAAAGAAGCCATTTCAAATTTCGAAATGGCTTCTTGGGTATTGTGAAGTGACTTTTTATCCCAAATCGGTCATTAGAAGAATAGACATGCCTAATTTCTAACGACCGATTTGGGTTTATTGATATTTACCATGCATTACGTGGATCAAACCAATATTCTGAGTTTGGATTAAGTTTCTTTGTCAGTTCAGCTTCTGCTTTGGCATCGTAGATAAGAAAACCGTCTTTATCAATTTGATAAATGTGGGTTTTGTAGCATTGGATAATTGTTTCCAACCAACTTTCTATAGAATCGTATATCTTCATCGGAACTGGACACAGACAACAAGCTGGGCTGTAGAAATAAATAGCCTTGAAATCCTTGCTCTTTGGGTTTAGGTTGATTAGAACAGGATCTTCGTAAATACCATCAGAGATGATTGGAACCAGACAGCTGTCTGTAAACCAGTATTGGTCAAATTGTTGATATCCATTATACATTTTGGCTGATATTGGGTATGCTATAAGATTCCCGAAGCTACAGAGTCTCAACGCTTTGTCAAAGTCTTCAAGATAAAACAGAATCTTCTCGTTGCATCCCGACTTCCATTTGTACAGTTCTAATAGCTCAGGACAGCACTCAAGTCCTAATGCCTTGAATGAGTTCTTGATGTCTTCTTCGCTTTTACGGCTTGCTTCTACATCCATATATTTTAATATCGGATTACCGTTTTCAATAAAAATCGTCTCTAATTCTTTAAATAGCTCTTTCATCTTATCGACTTTGCCTTGATTATTACACGTATGACTTTCCGTGTGGGAATTTTGAACTGGTTTCTTTTGACAGCATATATTCAGCATAAATATCAGTAATAAAAGTATTTTTTTCATCAATATGATATGTCTTTTTGTTTGTAGCATATAATGAGTATTTTGACATGTCTTAATTATGTTACACATATATATTCCAGTATGGAGACTTTGGGTTCATTTCCTTTGACAGAATGTATTCTGCGTCTGCATTAGTAATCAAAGCACCCTTCTCGTCAATGTGATAGATCTTCTGCTTATTGCATAGGATAATAGTTTTCATCCAGCTTTCCAATGAGTCATACATCATAACAGGCTTATCCGACTTTGTGACAGGTGGGCAAAATAGACATAGTGATTTGTAGGTGTCGCTTTGTGGATTCATGTCCAAGAATATTGGATACTCGAAGTTACCATAAAAAATGAAAGGCAGCATATTGTCGCAACATTTTGGATAAAAAACGTTTGAATGTAGATTGTTTATGTACAGACTTGTAGCCGTTATGTATGATGCGTAATTACCAAAAGTTGTAAGTTTGGTGAAAGAATCAGTCTCAACTGTCTTTCTGTAATTAAAAAGCAATTCATGGCTGCATCCCGTTTTCCACAGATACAAATCCAGCAATTCTGGGAGACAATTAAAGTCACAATTGTTGAAATACTCAACAATAAGTTCTTTTGTCTTGTAATGCAGGTCTTCATCCATATTATTCAATATAGGATTACCGCTTTCTATCAGAACAGATTCCAGTTCTTCTAATAATTCGTTCATAATTATGTCTAAATATGATGTGTAAAAAAAGATGTCTGCAACCGTGCAGACATCTTTCTTCTGTTATTTTAGTCGTCGAATTGGTCTTTGTCTGGCTCAATGTTAATCCATTCCTCGCCGTTGGCTGGAACAGGCACGTAATTTTCAACGCTTACTACATTAACTTTAAGCGGGCGGCCTCTTAGACGGAGGTAGTAAATGTACTCGTTGCCCTGTTCCCATGCAAGATATTCTTGTGCCCATCTTTCGCCATAAACTACCTTCAGGTTCTCGGTTTCGATGTAGTCGTTGCCGTCTACCAGCGCAAACTTTATCGGACGCTGCTCGCCATCGGGAATTGGCACCGTAAGGGCATAGTAGTGGGTCGTTGGGTCGGTATTTATCTTCTCTGTCGGAATCTCCCAGCGGATAACGTTGTTGTTTGCCGTGCAGTCTGAAATCTTGCCTGTCTTGACATCCATCTTTGCATTGTTGCAGACCTTGTTGTCCTCGGTAAACAGTTCGAGAGCAGAGATTGCGCCCTTGCCGGTATATGTCTCGTCGCGCTGTATGATGATGTGAATCTTTGTCAGAGCGTGCCTAAGCGTAAGTCTGACATGATTGTCGTTGTCATCAGCCGAAACTGTATATCCCTGAGTAATTGCGTTCACGCCCTTGCCGTACAGATAGTCTACGGTTTCGGTTTCCTCGGGGTCGAAGCAACTCTGGCGAGTTACAATCTTCGGAGTCTTCACATCAATCTTGCCGTTTGATGGCATATCGGTAGGATACCACGCATAAACGTTTGTAGGCTTGTGCGTAAGTCTGAGTTTGTCGGGATTCCACATGTAATCGTAGCAGGTGAATTCCGAAATGTTCTGCCATTTGCTCTCCACCTCCTCGGTCATTACTTTGATGGCCAGCGGCAGCGACACCTTGTCGGGGTCGATAGGCAGGACGTATCCTCCTTCCTCGTCGGTAGGAGTGTAGTATTCAACGCCTCTCGTGTCGCCTTTTGCAACATGAAGCTTGATAGTAGTACCGTCAATCTCAAGGTCGGAAGTTGAGCGGCTACCGCTATCCAGAATCTCACACGAGGTGAATGTTGCGGCGGTAAGGGTGCAGAATGCTATGTATTTAAGTGTTTTCAATCTCTTCATAGTTAATTCATTTTAATAGGGCGTATAGGACGCGCGTATGTTCTTGCCGCATCGGCGTTGGCGTTGTTGTTGCCCATACTCTTAAGCAACAAGTAGCGGGCCTTCTGCTGGCCATTACCTGTTGTTGAACTGTAGAGCGAACCTCCGGCGTTAGAGTAGTCGATGGTCTGAAGAGTACCGGCTGTCGTAGCAGTTCCGACACCTGTGAGCCATGCTGCTATTGGCACATAGAATTGCGAAGTCTTGTATTCGATTACGGTTCTACCTGCATCAGACACGAAAGTGTTGTTTTCGAGTACTGCAAGCTCGGCTGCCGTAGGAACTCGGTAGCCGTAAGGACATGGGTCGAATACTGTCTTGCTGCCGCTGTTGTTCCAGCTGCTGTTTCCGTCGCAGCCAGACCAGTTCTCAACTTCGTCGGCAGATGTGTTGTAGAAGAATGTCGTAGGATTCTTTACAGCCTTTGTGCGAGATGCCGTAATGTTGGCGTTCAGGTCGGTAATGCCAAGTTCTGAGAAGTTCTCTATTCTGAACGGATAGTTGCTGAGAACGTAGTTCAGGTTGATGGCACTTGTGTTGGTTTCGAAATCAGTTCCGAACGGATCTTTTCGTCCCCACTGGTAGTAAAGTCCAACGCTGTTGTAGAACTCGTATGCACGGCTCACACTTGGCGAGAACTCAACTGCGCCGAGGTTCATAGACATGAATGTGTTTCCGCCTATTGTAAGGTCGTCAACCTTAGGAGCCTGCCAGATGTGCCAGCTCCACAGAAGCTCTTCCTTGCTGTTGAATACGCCGATAAGCGCATTTCCGGTAACGGCATTTCCGTCGCTGTCCTTGCGCTTGATGATAACGTGGCCGTCGTTTCCGTGGCATGTAGTACCAACGATTGAAACCCAGCTGTTCTGGCGTGCTGCGGCATCCTGCGAGCCTGTACTCCACCAGATAACCTTTGCGTGGTAGATTGTATCGTTTGTAATCAGATGATTCTTGTCGTACAACTTTCTGTACTCATTAATCTGGCTGACAGGGAAACGGTAGTACATGGCATCGTTGTCGTCGCTGTCGATGACGTAGCAGTTCTCAGGAGAGTCGCCATGGTCAACGAGCTTGCAAGGCGATGAGTAGATGTACTTGTTGCTGCTCTCGTCGCCTGTGTTGTTCGAGCCTGTAACAGGCGCGTTAAGAACATAGTAGTGGTTGTTCTCAACCTCTCTCCAAGTATCGGAGGTAGATGCACCTTCGCCCTGAAGACGCAGACGGTATGTAACGAACTTACTGTTTGTAACAGCGTTTATATACAAGTATGGGAACTCGCTGTAATCGCTTGCATAGCTTGCAGGAATATAGTAAGTGTACGTGTTCTTACCGCCGTTGCTGTTGCTCCATGTCTCAGAAGAGAAATTCTGGCTGTCGCCGTTCTTGATATCGTCCTTGCTGTCGCTGAACAGGTAGTAAGACGACTTTGTATTCTGTAACTGAACGTTCAGAATCTCGATGTTGTCAGACGATGTTGTTGGGCTTGATACGTTTACAACGACTTTTGCAACACGACGCTTCAATTGTGCTGAGATGGCATCGCCGTCCTTGAATCCGCTAAGCGAAACTACCGATGACATAGGCAAGCCCTGCTCAATCGTGTTGTAGTCGATGTCCATCGAAGCCTTCTGCAACTCAGCCTCAGAAGGAGGCGCGATGCGGCTGAAAGCCTCGTCGTCGTGAGTGTTGGCAATAAGATACAACTTCGTTGTCTCGCCGGTAAGCGTTGTGCGAAGCGTTGTATTTATCTTGTTGTTCGTAACGGTAACGTATCTTATGGCGCGGTCGGCTTCAATCTCCTTTCCGCTGTTGTTGTAGACGTACTGAACAAGCCACATGTTGCTGATCTTCTTGTCGAGAGCCGAGGTCTCGATAGTCTCGCCGGCACGTGTTGATTTTGGTTCAAGGACGTCAAGGCTGATGGTTACATTTCCCATTGCGTTGCCGCTATCCTCTACGTTGTCTTCAGAACAGCCAAAGAACATAGTGGCACACAACGCCAAAACTGAGTATTTTATTGATGCTATCTTCATAATTGCTTATTCTTTTACAGGGTGAATCTGCATAAGGTTATTACGCGACATATCGTTGTTTACAACTGTGTAACCATCGGCGGTCTTCCAATAGTATGCTCTGTTGGCTGACATAGCGTTGGCGCTCCAGTAGTAACCATACTTGTTGTCGTCCATCTTGTTGCCTGCTGGCAGACGGTAGCCTGACATAGGGAACAGACATGCGCTGCCAAACAAGTGGTAGAAGTAGTTGAAGTCTGTAATCTTCTCGTACAAACCGTTGCTTGTACCAGATGTGGCAGTCTCAAGCGCGCTGATTTCCTCGAATGTAGGAACTCGGTATCCGTAAGGGCATGGGTCGAAAACGGTCTTGCCGTTGTCGTACCAACTCTTGTTGTCAACGTCTGAGCCGCCGCTTGGATAACTTCCTGTCCAACTTGTAGACACGTCTATATAACTTGATGGGTAGTCGATGGCAGCAGTCTTGTCATTGTTTGCTGTCTTCGGGTTGTAAGTGTACACAGGGTCTTTGCATCCCCAAGGATAGTAAAGGCCGTTGATGTTAGAATACTGCAAAGACAAGATGTTGATGTCCTCGATGCTTGGGTCTGTAAGTCGTGCGCCAAGGTTACAGTTCATAAAGGTAACGTCTCTTACGGTTGTGTTTCCCGGAGTAGGGGTTACCCAGATGTGCCATGTCCAAAGCACGTTGTCCTTCATGTCGAGAACGGCAACAATGGCATTACCCGTAATGTTGCTTGCCGACTTCTTGTTGTTTGTCTTAACGATGATGTTTCCTTCGCCCTTGGTGTTGTAGCCCGAGATTGTTATCAGACTGTCGGTTGACTGCCACAGAATCTGAGCCTTCCACTGGGTATCGTGCTTAATGATGCTGTCGCCCTTGAATTGCAGACCGTATCTGTTAAGCTGGGTGATAGGGAAGTAGTAATTCAATCCTGTACCCGATGTAGGGTTGATGATGTAGCAGTTTGCAGGGTGAGAAGGGTTGCGTACTGCACCCAGACGCTCGGTTGTGATAACCACGTTCTGGTCGTTGCTGTTGTTGTTTAGCTTACCGTATGTGGTTGTTCCAACAACGCCCATGTTCTCGATGGTGCTGTTGAATGTGTATCTTCTGTTCTTCTCAACATGATAGTTGTCCTTTGCAGCATCCGCATCGTGAATGTAGTATCTCACATTCATAATCTTGTCCTCGCTGCTTGCAACAACGTTTATGTAGTTTGCCTTTCCCTTTGCCGACAGACCGAGGTTATCTGGGATATACCACACAAATCGCTTTGTGGTGTATCCAGCCTCTTGGCTTACTGTCTCGGCGCTTTCCCAACCAAGTTCCGAAAGGTCGGTCTTGTCACCAATCTGAAGAACGGCATCGCCCTCGTCGAAGTAGCAACGCTTGTTCACGTTCTTCATCTGGGCGGTAAGAACCTTAACCTTGTTAGATACGCGCAGGTTCAGCGTAACCTTAGAGACAGTTCTCTTCAGGTCTATTTTGATAGTATCGTCGGCCTGCAACTCCTTCAACTTCTTGAAGCACACCATCGGAATACCTTTCTCTGTGTAGAGTGAGTCCTGAACGTATGCTCCCGGAACGGTTGTGGTAGCCTTTGGCAGGTAGATGATTACTGACTTAGCCTGACTCTCCTTCGGACGGTTACCCCATTTGATTGTGTTTGACTGGAAGTAGTTCTCGTCGTGAGTGTTGGCAAAGCAGTAGAAGCGTACCGGAGTCTCGTCGGTGTCGCCGCCAAGATTCTTGTAAGGCTTAACCCACATTTGCAGGTTGTAGTATCTCTTTCCTGTCTTCGGGTCGATTTTCGGCTCAACCTTTGAGAGGTCTTTGTATGTGCAGAGATCAGGAATGTCCTGCTCACCCTGCCCTACATACTGCATAATCCATACGTCCGAAACGAGCGAGTCGAGAGCGTCGTCAGATGCGCCGCCTGCTGCTCTTGTAGCCTTCGAATCGTCAATAAGATCGCTTGCATTCAAACAGAAGTTCACAAGAACCTTGTCCTCTTGATTCTGTGTGTACTCTTCGATGTCGTCGTTCTGACAACTTGTTATGAGAGTACTTGTTGAGATGGCTGTTACGAAAGCCATCAGTATGCTTGATTTAAAGAACTTGTTCATATTCTGTTAATCTCCTAATGAATTATAGTCATTGTTGTTTCCACCATTGCCCCAAGTAGACTCCCAATCGATAATCCAGTCGCTTACGTTGTCTGGAGTCTTTGGAGTTCCGTCATCGTTTGTACCTTCGGAATTGTTGCCGCCGCCTACGGTTGTGTTGCTCGTCTGCTCGTCTCCGTCCCAGTCAGAAACATAGAGGAAGAGCTGAGGCTGCGATGCTGCAATCTTCAGGTTATACGAGTATGCTCTGCCGCTGAATATGTTCAGGGCTGTCTGCTCGTCTGCATCGTCGAGACTGAACAAACCTACGGTGTACGATACGCGCTGAGTATCGGTTGGGTCGGCAGGGTTGATAAGGTGCATGATAAGGTCGGCAGTTACGCTGTGAGTCTCGCTGTACTTGTATGGCACCATAGCCACCTGCACATACTGAGTAGTGCTTGATGGCTTGTTTGTAAAGGCACATTGCGATGTCACGATGAACTTGCCCGATGTCTCCTCAACCTTGTCGGCCTGATTGCCCTTGTTCTCTCCATCCTTGATGAAGCGCATAACGCCTTCTTTCAGAACGTTGTGCAGCTGGAAGGTATCAATCTTGATGTACCAGCCGTAGAATGGGTTCATCTGCTCGCCGCTGCTGTTACGCTTGTCCTGCATGCTGATGTTGAAGCCCAGCAATGCAGCCTGATGGCGCATGTTTGGCAAGGCGATTGTCGAGTCGATAATCTGAGTCTTGTCGGCAGGACGAGAGAACTTCACGTCCTTGTACGAGATGGCAACGTCTGAAGAGTGTGCAAGATTTACGGCGAATGTAGTGCTGTCGTTCTCCTTCAGGGTGATGATGCTTGCCTGTTGTGGAGTTGCCGCGATGAAGCGGTATTTCAGCACATCCTCGTCGAATGTAATCTTGTATCTTGCAGTATCTTTATTATCCTTCTTGTTATAGTTGCCGAGCGCGCTCCATGTGTTGCCCGTCTTCTTAAAGCCCAAGGCAATCCACGGATCGTTTGTCTCCAGCGCTGCTCTCGTAATCTTCAGATCACTTTCTACAACGGTGTCGACGTCTGGTCCAATCGGCAGGTTATCCTCAGAACAACTTGCAAAGCCTATTCCGAGAGCAACTGCTAACGTTGTTAATAAATTTAGCCTTTTCATTGGTCGTTCTTTTATAGGATGATATCTTTATCGATGGTTACAGGAATCCAGTCCTCAACTTGTGGCTCGCCGAACTGAACTCTGTTAGAAGAGATGTAGACAGTAACTCTGTACTGCTTTCCCTTCTCGTATGCAATTTTTTTCATTGTTGCCGATGTAGTGTTCTCGCGAAGGCTCCAAATGTCGAACATAACCTTGAAGAAGTCGTCGCCGTCGGCAGCTGAAGGAGTTGATATTGGTGCAATGTAGAATGTGAATGCATCAGAAACCCTAGTCTGTGCAGGGATAACCAGCGCAGGATCCTTTTTGCTTGTGATGGCACCGAATTCGCCAACTGTAAAGCTTCCGTTTGCAATGTCATAGTAACCGCTTGTTGCGATTGTCGTTCCCCATATTTTTGCGCTGTAGATTGAGTCTTCCTCAGTCTTGTTCAGGTTTACGATATCGAAGATGACCTTTGCTGTAACGTGGTTGAAGCGAAGTTTAGCACGATAGTAATCGCGCTTGTTGTCGTTCTCTATAAAGTCGCTCTCCTGAATCTGGATTGGAGTGGCGTACAGATAGTCGATGTTGAAGTTGTTTACCGGAATCTTCTGGCAAGTAGAGATTTCCTGCCAAGGATAATATGCAAAAATCTTTGGCAGCTTGTCCTCCTTGCGTCTGAGGGCTACAGAAGCCTTGTCCTTGCTCAGATAAAGTTCCTTGCCTGTGGCAGAAGTCAGATACCAGTTAAGTTCGCTGTTTGTATCTGAAGTATTTGCGCTGATTTTTCTGTATTCGCCGTTGATGTTGTAGTATGACTGGAATCCAGAGTTTCTCCACATTGTCTCGGCCTTTGTGTCGCCAACCTTCCAAGGCACGTAAGAGTTCTCCTCAATAACGCTACCGTTGGCACAGTCGTTCTGCATTACGCAGATTCCGAAGTTGTATGTACCCGGCTCGAAATATGTGTAGTTTGCGTCAAGAGGGTCGGAAAGACGAGTCTTTGCTTTTGACTCTGATGACTGAACAATATCAAAAGAAGGATTGAAACTTAGGAATGAACATTCGTTCTCCAACTTTTCGTTGATTAAATCTTGCCCACAGTTTTCAGAAGAGCAAGAAGTGAGGCCTGCAATAGCAGCCGCAAGAATGATATATGAATATTTATTTTTCATAATGATATGTATTTCTTAATATTGTATGTTAATGTTGTCTTCATCTCCACCAGGAACGTCCAACTCGGGATCGTTAGGTTTAGGGTCGAGGTTAATCTCTTCGTCCCACTTAACAACCTGTGGCTCGCCGAAGTACAGGTAGTTACCGCCGTCAACTCTTCCGTAGAGAACGTAACGGTAGCCAGCCTTAATCTCCAGTTCCTTGTCGAAAGTGAATTCGAACGGATTGTCCTCGCCGTCGAAGTAAACCTTCAGCGTAGGCTTAATCTTCTTCTGCGGAGCAACGAAGAAGTTTACAGAAACACGAGTAACTGTATCGTTTGGCAGAATCACCTCCGGTGTCATGGATGTAAGACTGCTTGTATAGTCAACAGCCTTTACGCGACCAAGGTCGATGGGGGTGTATTCGTCTATGAACTTTCCGTCGTCGTCTCTCAGTCTCTCCTCGAACTGAGGGAGTTTCTTTGTGTTTGGCAGATTCTTTACAACAGATTCAATGTCGCCTCCGCCAACCATGCGGTATCTTTCGGTATCGTTGTAGTCGAACCAAACGGTAAGTATCGCGTTGTTAACGAAACGGTTAGTCTCGTCGGTAATTACGGCACGGTCTATGTGACCCAGTCCTGAATAGTTGCGTCTTCTTATTCTGAACTCAACCAAACCTAATGCGTGATGCATATAAAGGTCCGCGCGCATGTTCTTGTTCGAAAGAATGCCTTCGGTCTCGTCGTTGATAAGGTCCGAGTCGTATGCAATGTTCATTGCGCGGTTCAATTCTGGGTCTTCGCTATGCAGGTTGCTACCGTAAATTACATCGTGCTGCTCTGCAATTCTGATAGGAATTGAGTCGGCCGTAACTTCCTTGTCGGTAGTAGCATAGTTCTTTACATAAGGATAGTATGCAAACATGGCAGCAAGGTAAGGAGAGTTAAGTCTGCGACGGTCTCCTTCGATGTCCCATCCTGCACTTGTAAATGTTGCGATTGTGTTAGAACAGGCAAGATCTGAGTGAATCTTGAAGTGCGCAAGCTCGGTGTTGATACACCAGATACCCATCTGGTCGCCCTCGCTCCAGCCTGTGTTGCTCTTGCTGCTTGTAAAAGCGTTTCCTGCGCTTCGCGTAGTGTTGTCCTCGCTCGCGTCGACAGTGGTGCTGCCAATTGTCAGATAGCTGTCTGATTCAGGGCTGTCTGGCGTAACAACGTCGTCGTTCTTGCACGAGCATATTGCCAATACGACAAAGGCTACTGTAAATATCTTTTTTATCATACTGTCAGAATGTTTAATCCAGTTCAAATTCATCTCCTATACCTTCGCCAGAGCCTGTCATTCCGCTGACATCTCCGTTGAGCCACTCGTCAACATACACATTGTCAATCCAAAGTGCATTGGCAATTACGCGGATATTGTAGTAATATAACTTTCCTGCCTCCCATCTTGGAATCTTGTTTGTGTAGGCTGTCATTTCCTGATTATCGCAGAGGAGCTTAATCTTCAGAAGATGGTCGTATACCTCGCCCTTCTCGAACTCCTTAGTCTTGTTGCTTGACGTGAACAATTCTTCGTCGCACTCAGCCTTTTTAATTTCGGTTGGAGCGACGAACGCCATGCAGGTAACAATGTTTCCTACCTGATTGTCGAGCGTTAGTATAGGCGAGCCGTCTTCTTTCTGCCATTGCAAGGTCGATTCGAACGTCTTGCCCTTGATGCGAGTATTGTCGTCGAGGGTAGGGTCGAACAGCATTTCGCCTTCGGTGCAGATGAAGGCCTTGTTGTATCCGTTGCTGAGGGTAATGTTCTGAATTTCACCTTTCAGCAATTTATCGTCACGATAAGACGAACCACGAGTGAATCGCAGCACGATGGCAGCCTGAGAGTGCAGCATCATGAAACTTGCTGTATCTTGTCCCAGTGCGCTGTATGCTGTGGCAATGGTGCGTGTCTTGTCCTGCTTGTATCTGAAATATTCGCAACCGAACATATAGTCTGTTCCGTTGTAGAAAGCAGAGTCGAACCTTACGACGTTCGGCTGCTTGTATGTTATCGACTTGTTTTCGTAGTTGATGTTCGTAAAATCGGGCTTGCTTTCCGAGTCTACGGCAGGAGAGTATGCAAACAAATCGGTTCTGTTCTTAGACAGATACACGTTCTTCGTCATTCCCGTTTCCGAAAGAAGGTCGGGATGCAAAGTCCATTTGTTGTTACTCTTGTAGAATACTCCTCGGTCGTTTTTGTCGGGGATGAAGGCATAGCCGTAACCCACGACTCCAATGTAACTGATAGAGGCAGAGTCGATGATGGCGCTGCTTCTTGTGATTTTGGCACAGGAACCTTCTTTAAGTGCCAAAGGTACTGTTCGCTCATTTTCGCTTGGTACAGAACCGTTGATTTCCTCGCTTGAACAGCTGGCCATTGCTGTGATCAGACAAGCTGAAATCAGGGTTCCGTTTAGCGTCCTAATTAACGCGTTCTTCATCAATTTCATTCTTTAGATTACTATTAATGTACATCATAGTTCTTACAAAAGAGCACAATTAGCCCTAATGTAATATGCAAAACAACAAAAAAATATATAAACAGACAAATTTTTAAGCATTATTTAACAAAAAATGTGACGGTTTAGTTTAAGGTTGGTACTTTTACGGTCTAAGTTGTAGAAAAATGAAAAAAGGAACCTGCGAGATGCAGATTCCTTTTTCGTGCGCTTCAAGATGGGCTTGAACCAACGACCCCCTGATTAACAGTCAGGTGCTCTAACCAACTGAGCTATTGAAGCATGTTTGCAACTCCGTTTTTAAAAGCGCTTCAAGATGGGCTTGAACCAACGACCCCCTGATTAACAGTCAGGTGCTCTAACCAACTGAGCTATTGAAGCATGTTTGTTTCAGAATTGCGGTGCAAAAGTAATATCAAATTTTTAAATAACCAAACAATTCAGAAAAAAAATACAATTTTGTATCTGATTTTTGTTTTTTGCGCTATATTTGTAACCAAATTAAATAATGTATGAAAAGATATATGTTGATTTTCTTCGGTCTGTGCATGGTTGCAGGCATGAAGGCACAAAAGCAGAATTTTGAGTTGTCTAAAAATATAGATATATTCAACTCGGTGGTGAAAGAGCTGAATATGCATTATGTTGATACGGTGAAAAACGAAAAGATAATCCACGCCGGTATCAACGGTATGTTGAACGAACTCGACCCTTATACGGTCTACTTCTCGGAAGACGAGTCGAAGGACTTGAAGATGTTCGTTACCGGAAAGTATGCCGGAATGGGCGCGATAATCCGCTATTACAAGGCTGAGGACAGAGCCGTAATCTCAGAACCGTACGAGGATATGCCTGCTCTCGTGGCTGGCGTAAAGGCTGGCGACGTTATTCTGTCGATAGACGGGAAGGATATTCCGAAGAAGGGCGACAAGCCGGTTTCTGACTATATATCTTCGGTAAGTAACCAGCTTAGAGGCGACCCAAACACAAGTTTCATCCTGAAGGTTAAGCGCGCAGGCGTTAACAAGCCCCTCGAATTTAAGATAACGAGAAAGAACATTCAGATTCCGTCGCTCACTTGCTACGACATGGTTGCCGACGGCATTGGCTACATCTGTCTTAACAGCTTTACTCAGGAGGGGCTGTCTAAATTGGTTCGCCGAGCTGTTATCGAACTGAAAAGTCAGGGTGCAAAGAAGATTATCATCGACCTTCGCAACAACGGCGGCGGTCTGGAGTCTGAGGCTGTTGATATTGCAAACCTTTTTGTTCCGAAGGGTAAGATGATTGCGCAGAACAAGGGAAAGGTTAAATCGTCGTGCGTGGTTTACAAGACAACGAAGGACGCGCTCGATACCGAGATTCCTTTGGCCGTGCTTGTGAATAGCGCATCGGCTTCGGCAAGCGAGATTCTCTCGGGTTCGTTACAGGACCTCGACCGCGCCGTGATTATCGGAACACGAACTTACGGAAAGGGTCTTGTGCAGGTGGTGCACGATCTTCCTTACGGCGGCGGTCTGAAGGTTACGACTGCAAAGTATTACATTCCGAGCGGAAGATGTATTCAGGCTATCGACTATGAACACAGAAACGAGGACGGCTCGGTGGGCAGAATCCCAGACAGCCTGACAACCGTATACAAGACAGCGGCTGGGCGTGAGGTGCGCGACGGCGGTGGTATCCTGCCCGACATCGTTGTGGCTGGCGACAGTCTGCCGAACCTCATCTACTACATGGCAAACGACGACATCCTGTTCGATTATGCCAACGAGTATGTGGCATCTCATCCAAAGCCTGCATCTGCAAAGGAGATAAACTATACCGATGCCGATTATGAGGTGTTCAAGAAGAAGGTGATTGACGGAGATTTCAAATACGACCGCCAGAGCGAGAAGACGCTGAAGGTTCTGAAGGATATTGCCAAGTTTGAGGGATATTCGGAGGATATTAAGGACGAACTTGCTTCGCTCGAGAAGAAACTGACACACAATACTGAGCACGACCTCAACCACTTCAAGAAGAACATCTGCGAGCTGATTACTCAGGAACTTGCCTTGAGATGGTTCTATCAGAAGGGTGGCGTTCTTGAGCGCAACCAGCACGACAAAGTGATAGACGAGGCTATAAGAGTCTTGAACTCAGACGAGTACACAAAGATTCTTTCGGCTCCTGCTCCTGTAAAGAAAGAAAAGAAAAAGTGATATGATACAAAACAAGGCATCAAGGTTTAACCGTTCGTTCATGTGGGGAGTGGCTTTCATGGCTGTTGCCGTGTTTGGTGTAGTGTTCATCTTTATGAACATGTGCCTCGAAAGAATGGCGGTAAAACAATATCAGGAGTCGTACGGAATTGAACTGCAAAGCGGTTTCGTGGGCGACTCGATAAAGGTTTATGTAAACGACAGTCTGCTGTACAATAAGGTGGTGCAGCGCGATAGCGTTAAGATTCCGATTCGCCGTTTCGAGGACAACTCGATGCTGATGGTTGTCGATGCCCGAACCGATTTGACGGGAAGTTTCAACCTTGGCAAACAGAGCGAGAATATAATTGTCAGGCGAAACGCCGACAAGAAGTTTGCTTTCGAGGCAAAAGAGAAGAAATAATGTAAAAGCGTAAGATACTTCACGAAAATGAGTGTTTTACGCTTTTTGTTTTGTCATTCCTCAAACTTTTCAGACGGTTTTTTGAATTCAGCCCGACCGTTGATTGTTCTTCTTGCAGACTTGAAAACCCGAACGAATCCCGAAGGCATCCCGAAGAAAACGAACGTTTGCTGGTGCTATGGGGATAATTATCTTTCGGCTTTCGTTTTTGCATCGATATGCAGTTTCCCTTCCTACCTACTTGCTACCTACTTACTATCGTCTTGCTATCCTCTTGCTACCTCGAAGCTATTTTATGCCTAAATAGTCGCTTTTGGACCTTCTACTTGCATAATAATTCTTCATTTTGCATATTGTTACGGATTATGATTTGTGGCAAAATCGGATGTTTGTGGTAAAAATGAGTCATTATACAGTTTTGTTTTAGTTGTTGAGAATCAGGTAGATGGTTTTGTGCTGGATAAATGTCAGACAAATGTCAGGAAGTTTTTTAGCCTTGTTCGAGCTCTTGCTGTTAGCTTTGTCGGAAAAACGAACGAGGTATGATAAAGCAAACAACATTTTCGAAAATCAACACCTGCATGGCATGGCTCGTTTTTGCCATCGCATCTGTTGTTTATTGCCTGACCGTTGAGCCGACGGCAAGTTTATGGGACTGTCCTGAATTTATTGCGTGCGGATATAAGTTGGAAATCGGGCATCCGCCGGGCGCGCCGGTTTTTATGTTGGCGGCAAATATTTTCTCGCAGTTTGCCAAAGACCCTTCGCAGGTTGCTCTTATGGTGAATAGGCTGTCTGCTCTTCTGAGTGCGGGCTGTATATTCTTCTTGTTTCTCACAATCACGCATCTTGTCAGAAGGCTGGTATGCCAATCTGATGATAGTCTGACTATTGTAAAAGTCATCAATATCGAGGCGTGCGGCGTGGTGGGAGCGTTGGCTTATACCTTCAGCGACACGTTTTGGTTCTCGGCTGTTGAGGCTGAAGTCTACGCCTTCTCCAGTTTCTTGACGGCCCTGATGTTCTGGCTAATCTTGAAATGGGAGGACGAAGCCGACTTACCGCAGAGCGACCGATGGATTGTTCTTATTGCCTACATCACAGGACTTTCTATAGGCGTGCATCTGCTTTGCTTGCTTTGCCTGCCGGCGATGTCATTCGTTGTCTATTTCTGAAAGGCCGAGCGTGTCACAAAATTCGGAATTATAAAGACGCTCGTGGCTGGCGGATTGCTGGTGGGCATCATTCTCTATTGTCTCATTCCCGGAGTGGTGAGGGTTGGCGGATGGTTCGAACTGTTGTTTACCAACGTGATGGGCTGTCCGTATAATACAGGGCTCATCTTCTATATTGTTCTGCTGACGGGAACGCTCGTCTTTGCGTATTATAGGGCTCGGCGGAGGATTCTGAAGTTGTCGCTGGCTTGCCTTCTGATGATATTGGCAGGCTACAGCAGTTACGGAGTCATCTTCATTCGGGCTAATGCAAATACGCCGATGTGTGAGAATGCGCCCGGAAATATCTTTTCGCTGGGAAGTTACCTGAATCGTGAGCAGTACGGAGACACTCCGCTTTTATATGGCCCGGCTTATTGCAGCGAGATTGACTATGAGGCTGGGGACGAAGAGGGTAGAGCCATCTACCGACCGACTGCCGATTCTGCTAAACATCGGTACGACGTTATTCGCCACGACACGCAGGCGGTTTACAAGAGCAATATGCATTTCCCGCGAATGTATTCTGCCCGTCATGCCAAGGCTTACGAAGAGTGGATGAACGGAGTAGAGAAGCAGAACGGCGTGCCAACAATGGGCGAGAACATGCGCTTCTTTCTGACTTATCAGGTGAACTTCATGTACTGGCGATACTTTCTTTGGAACTTTGTCGGACGGCAGAACAATATTCAGGGACATGGCGAGGTTGAGCATGGCAACTGGATAACGGGCTTCGGGTGGATTGACGACTGGCTGCTTGATTGCGACACGTCGGAACTTCCTTCGGATTTGGCGCAGAACAAGGGACGTAACGTGTTCTATGCTTTGCCGCTCATTCTTGGCTTAGCAGGAATAGTCTGGCAATGGCGCAGGCGGAGCGAGGGCAGGCATCAACTTCTTATTGTCGCGTTGTTGTTTGTGATGACGGGACTCGCCATTGTCGTCTATCTGAATCAGACGCCGCTTCAGGCGCGCGAACGCGACTATGCCTATGCTGGCTCTTTCTACGCCTTTGCAATCTGGATTGGCGTGGGAGTGGGAGGCGTCATCGCATCCCTTCAGAAATTGCTTAAAAACAAGGCTCTGACGGCTGTGGTTGCTGGCGCAATAATCTGTCTGCTTGTGCCGTTGCAGATGGTCGGTCAGACTTGGGACGACCACGACCGCTCAGACCGTTATATGTGTCGCGATTTCGGGGCAAACTATCTCGAAAGTATGCAACGCGAAGGAGATCCAATCATCCTGACAAGCGGCGACAACGAGACATTTCCGCTTTGGTACAATCAGGAGGTCGAGGGCTTCAGAACCGACACGCGAGTCTGCAATCTGGAATATCTCCAGACTGATTGGTATATCGACCAGATGAAACGGCCTGCCTACGATTCTCCAGCCTTGCCAATAAGTTGGCATCATGAAGATTATCAGGAAGGAAAGCGCGAATATGCGTGTGTTCGTCCTGAATGGAAAAACGAGGTGAAGGAATATATGAGGCTTCATCCCGGCGAAGCAGTTGAGGCTTTTGGCAAAGAACCGTTCGAACTCAAGAACATCATCGGCAAATGGATACTAAACGATGAGGCTGAGATGCAATGTGTTCCGACCGATAGCGTAACCATCACTTCCGGTTCGGGCACGATGGTTCTTTCTCTGAAGGATAAGAAAGTCTTGTACAAAAGCGACTTGATGGTGCTTGAAATGCTGTCGAAAGCCGACTGGAATCGCCCCCTTTACATAACTGTAGGTTTAGGCTCTGACTACGTGCCTTTCCTCCGCGACCATCTTGTGCTTGAGGGGCTGGCTTATCGCGTCTCTCCAGCATCTGCCTACCAGCAGGTTGATGTTGAGAAGCTTTACGAAAACATAATGCATCGCTTCCGCTTTGGCGGTCTTAAAACAAAAGGAATCTATGTTGATGAGGACGTTAGGCGCATGGCAGATATGCATCAGTTTGTTATGGGAGTGCTCATAGACTCGCTCATGAATCAGGGAGACACCAGACGGGCTGTTGCCGTGTGCCGCAAATGGCAGCATGAGATGCCGCCGGAAAATGTACCTTATACCGAATCGGCGCTTTCTATGGCTCGATGTTTCTACGCTACCAGTCAGACCGAGCGGGGAGATGAGATTGTAGGAAATCTGTTGTGCCGTTCCAACGAGTGGCTCACATGGATTGAGACCATAGCCCCTTCGCGCCGTTCCGGCTCTTTCCAGACATGGTATTCATGGGCGCAGACTATGGGCTGGGCACTTGCTGTTGCAAAGCAATTCGACAGAACAAAAATCTATCATCAATACAGTAAACAATATGAATCTCACATCAAGCAATTTCAGAAAGGTTGAGGCTCGTTTCCTCGACAAACTAACCAGAAGGCGAATCGTCATGGCATCGTGTCTTGTAATCCTTGCAGGCTACATTCTGATGCTTTGCTCAGGAAGTACCGAACAGTCTTTTACCCCCGAAATCTTCTCGTTCCGCATAATTGTCGTTGCCCCAATTCTATGTCTGGCAGGTTATCTTATGATAATTGTTGGCATTCTTTGGAAAAGGTAATCCGAAAAAACATCGTGGACCAGCTTGGATTTGAACCAAGGAACTTCAGAATGGATAGATAAAAAAAGGAATAAGTAAGCAAAAATGTGACTTTAAAAACAGAATAAGTGGCTATATTTGCAATTAGAAAAACGGAATAAGTTGGTAAAAATAGCGTTAAAATATCGGAATAAGTGGATTTTTTTTGAGTAAAATGAATTATTTGATGTATTTTTGTAGCGGATTCAAATGATATACTTATGCTTGAACGTAAATTCACTTCATTTTTGACAAGCTTCCTTATGGAAGAGTCTAATAAGATTCTGCTCGTTAATGGTGCTCGGCAGATAGGCAAGTCTTACCTTATTCGTTATGTCGGTCAAAAACCTATTGGGTAAAAACTCTCTCACTTGAAATAAACCTCCGAAAGGAGTGATTTTCTCTGATTTTATCTTTGCCATGTCATTGATGATTTTATACATTTTGATTTTGCAACACTAAGATAAGTGAAAAATCTGACATGACAAAAGTTTTGGCAATTTCTTATTGCTCAGTCTATTATAAAACAATCAAACTAAATAGTTGCGGAAATTAGGCTTATGAGTACGCTTGCAGAATATAAAATTATAGATAATAATCTCGAAGTTAACTACGAGATTATAACACCTGTAGATATAAGTACTATGTTAAATGATGAACATGGGAATATAATTGCAGGATTGAATAATGTCGAAGAATGTCTCTCCCGAAATCAAAAGACAATCGATGAACTAAATGATAAAATCAATAATAAGCTGACTTCCCATAATGATGGAATAGATAATATCATTGCTGTTGCATCTGGTATTATATCCGGGTTAATAGATTCTTTTTTTGTTGGAGAGTTTTCACTTGACGAAGGCACTAAATGGGGCAAGGAAAAGGTGGATTCTTTTGTTCAAAATGTGGCTAAAAGACAAGGATATAACGGAGATTCATTGTCAGGGGCAGTAAAATTTTTAGAAGATAAATTCCCGATACCAGCGGATAGTGCAACAGCTATTTTTGGTGGAGGAACACAGCATCATCTACGTGACTTTTCTCATCATCCGACTCCGTTGGGGTTGCTTTTCTCCATGCTAACTCAGTTTACAGGAAAAGTTTATGGTACTAATACTTTAGGGGCATTTGTTATAGAAGATGTTCCCAGTACAGATTTAATCGGAAAGGATTTCACAAGTAAACTAGCCATCGGATTTACGCATTGGATTTTTCACGTGGTCAGTGACATCGCTGGTTCTAGTAGCTCAATCGCCTATGGTAAATATGGAACAGGCCTCCCAGGCCCATTTTTGTCATTGCTTAAAGAAATTTCGTCTTTACCATTCTTCAGCCACCAAGAGAACAACAATAAGTTTTGTGTATTTATAAGCAAACTTTTCAATGGTACTTTATTATCTAAAAGAGGCGAAGATGGAAAGATTATTCCAGATAGTGTAATCAAATTCGATTTACGAGCAGAAATAGGAGTTCTTTATGAGCTCGGTAAGCAAGCGATACCAGTAATAATTAACGAATGTGTCGTTAGAATCTCATACTTTGTCAGAAGGCTGGTCCTTGAATTTAAATCCAAGGAGATAAAAACGTTTAACGATTTCATTTATAACATCGAATGGAAGAACACATTGCCATTTAACAACAGGACTATAGTAAGAATGGTTACTATAGCCTCAGGTACATTTGTGGCAATAGACGTTGCAGATGCAGCGATACGCTCTGGTCTAAAGTCGGGGGGTGAACCTGCAGCATTTTTAAACAATATGATTCTTCAAGTGAATTTCGTAGGCTTAGGTAGGTTCGCTGTTGCTATAGGAACAGATATACACATGGGGTACAAAAAGGGGAAACTGAGGGATGAGCGCATGTATCGACAATCTGAACAAATTATGCTCAATTGCGCAAAAGTGTATTACAAACAAGCAGACATGTGGTTATCTGCAAGAGATGCAGCGGAAGCCATCGATAAAATGAAAGCAGTTGCAGAAAAATCAATTGCTTTTTACAGAGAGTCTCTTGCAGAAATTGGCATTGATTTATACAATATGGGACAATGCAAGTCTGGAATAGAACAAAACAATCCTCAGTTACTTGACAACCTTTCTAGAATATTAAAATATGGAAAATAATGAATATCCGATAGTCACAAATGTAAAGTTGGAAGATTTACCATCAGTTATTACAAAGACTTTCAATCGAATTTCTGAGATTGAAAACAAGTTGAAAAATGCTGAAAACAATGCTAAAACTGCAGAAAAGTCAGCAAATGAAGCTAAACAGAAAAGTGCAGGATGGTCGTGGGACGGAAAAGATAAGAAATTAGCCATCGAGGCACTTCAACAAGCTGTAGTCGATCAGGCTGAGTGTGTCAGCAGCACTATTGAGGCGAATAAAGAAATTCTTGACAACCAAAAGGAATTGTCTAAAGCTGTCAACTATCTTTTTGGATTGGGTGTTGTTAACGTTGCGGCCAATCGTACAGTTGTTAGACAGTTGGAGATGAAGCTTCGTGATGCTTCAAAAGAAGAGCTTAGTGAATTTGCTCGAATAGAAATAGAAAGTGTTATCAAGCAATTACGCGCCCGAGAGGACATTCAAGATCGAATTAATGGTCATGACGCTCTTTTTCAAGAACATAAATCAATTCTGGACTCAAATAAAAAGGATTTGGGTGAGTTGGACGAAAAAGTTAAAGGTGCAGAATCTAGAATTGATGGTCATGACACTCTTTTTCAAGAACATAATGAACGACTTGAGGCAATAGAGAAAGACATCGCAGACATTCAAAAAAAGTTGAACCAAAAGTCCTTCTTCGACACGACGTTATTTAAAATCATAGTTAGTCTAATAGCTATTGTTGCATTAGCCTTGCATTTATTTATTGTATAACGAAGTTTGCATAAACTATGATATACCACAAAATCAATCTTCTCAAGATTGACTACAAAACGAATAACCCTACTGATTTTCAGCAGCAATGTCGATAGTCAGTGGGGTTGTTGTTCCCAAAATGTTCCTACTTATCCATAGCGTGAGAGATGTATATATGGCGCAGTATGTTATGAACGTATTTCATGAACTCTCAAAACATCACATTTAATTTCAGAAGGTCACCCCAATGTCACTTAGGTGACTCTATGTTCACCTTATGCTTACCAATAAAAGAAAAAACACTTGCGAAAAACTCGTAAGTGCTTGATTTTTTAGCGTGGACCAGCCTGGGCTTGAACCAGGGACCTCCAGATTATGAGTCTGTTGCTCTAACCAACTGAGCTACAAGTCCGATTTGCGTTTGCAAATATAGGGCAAAATATTGGAATGACAAAGAAGATTGGCAAAATTTTAAATCTTTTTGCTATTTTTGCAACCTAATTACTCGTAAAGAAAGATGATTGACAGAAAGATAAAGAATCTTGTTTTCGACTTCGGCGGAGTGCTCGTGCAACTCAACATGAAAAGATGCGTTGAACGCTTCGCTGCACTCGGATTCACCGATGTGGAGAAATATGTGAATGCTTATTCAAAAGAAGGGCTCTTTCAGGAGCTCGAACTCGGAAACGTGTCCGTGCCGGAGTTTTGCTCCGAAGTGGCAAAGCATTGTTCCGACGGCGTTTCTGATAGCCAGATTCTGGATGCGTGGAACAGTTTTCTCAACGGAGTGCCGGTTCATCTGATGAATGCCCTCATTGATTTGCAAAAAGATTATCGCGTCATCTTGCTGAGCAACACCAACAAACCGCATTGGGATTTCTCGTGCCGAGAATATTTCAGTCACGACGGACGTTCGGTCGAGGATCATTTCGAGAAGATGTTTCTTTCGTTCGAGATGCATGTCACAAAGCCCGATGCACAAATCTTCGAGCAGATGTGCGCGCAGGCTGACATCCTTCCCCAAGAAACTCTCTTTCTCGATGATGCCAAGGCAAACTGCGTTGCTGCCGAAAAACTCGGAATCAACACGCAATTGATTACGGCAGGCGAGGATTGGCGTAATTTGTTCAAATAGTACATTCTATGTTTATATATAAGGTAAATGATTGTTCGGGGATAGCACCGTCGGTTGCCACAATCGGCTTTTTCGACGGAGTGCATAGGGGGCATCAGTTCTTGCTTAATGGTGTGAGAGAACTGGCGCGCCAGCGTGGACTCGCGTCTATGGCGATAACATTTTCCGTGCATCCGCGCAAGGTCCTGCACGAATCGTACATGCCGCAACTGCTAACAACGTGCGACGAGAAACTTACACTCCTCGAGAAAATCGGGCTCGACCAGACTGCGTTGCTCGACTTCTCGCAATCGCTCTCGCAGATGACGGCTCGCGAGTTTATGCAGAAAGTCATTTCCGAACTCCTTAACGTCAAGGTTCTCGTCATCGGCTACGACCATCGCTTTGGGCACAATCGCGAGGAAGGATTCGAACAATATGTTCAGTACGGAAAGGAGATGGGGCTCGAAGTCGTTCAGGCTCAAGTCTGTTCCATCGAGCATGTAAACGTAAGTTCGTCGGTTGTCCGCAGTTTTCTTGGCGAGGGCTATGTTGATATGGCAAACCGATGCCTCGGTTACGAGTACGCCATAGAGGGTAGGGTGGTGCACGGCTTCCAAGTAGGAAGAAAACTCGGATTTCCTACGGCCAACATTCAGCTAGAGGATGCCGACAAAATGCTGCCTGCCAACGGCGTTTATGCCGTTAAGGTCGATGTACAAGGCCGAAAATGCTTCGGAATGCTGAATATCGGCTGCCGCCCTACGCTAAACAATGGCGAGAATGTCAGTATCGAAGTCCATATTATCGACTGGAATTCTGAAATATATGGCGAGAAAATTAAGGTTGGATTCGTAAAGAAAATCAGAGACGAACAGCCCTTCGACAATCTCCTTCAACTCGAATCGCAGTTGAAAAAAGACGCCGAATATGTAAGATTTTTGTTCTATTCGTAAACTTAATGTTAAAAAAACTATAAAAAAATAGTTATTTCGTATTTATTTGCGAAAAAATTTGGTGGAAATAAAAATCTGCCATAATTTTGCACAAGAAACGATATAGCGCGTTTCAATGAAGTTCGAAGAAGAAAATAATTAGAATTGATATGAAGAAAATTTTTATCATTATTTTTAGCCTTTTAGCTTTTATGCCTG
Organism: Bacteroides sp. Ga6A2; assembly: GCF_000702225.1. Lineage (NCBI taxonomy): Bacteria > Pseudomonadati > Bacteroidota > Bacteroidia > Bacteroidales > Bacteroidaceae > Bacteroides > Bacteroides sp. Ga6A2. The sequence continues at coordinate 58,604 of NZ_JNKX01000001.1, forward strand.
ATGCTCTTGCACACGGAATTGGTGCAGGTGAGATAGCATTGGCAAGAAAGAAATTTGCTTCTCCTATCAAGGCAACTGACATTTTTGTTGGTGAAAAGAAGATGGCATGCTACAGCGTTGACAGTGAGTTGGCAAACAAATATCTTAAAGAACAGATAAATAACGATATGGCAACTGCCGCAGAGGCTTGGGTGCCATTGGCATATATGTGTGTCGAGGACTTCAATAAACTGATTCTTGCAAATCAGGATTTGAACGACGAGACAGCAGTAGCACAGGTAAGTGCTGCAATGGACCTGAAGACAAAGTTCCAGGCAGAAATCGACAAGTTCGAGGCTTGGTCTGAGGCACAGGCAAAGGCAATTCAGACTGCAAGAGCAAACAGACTTGCAAAAGAGGCTGCTGCAAATGCTGCTTACCTAAGTTCTCTTACTCCAGAGCAGAGAGCACAGAACGAGAAGGCCGTTGAAAGATGGAAGACTCTTCTGAATCCGGAAACTCTTATCGTTGGTGTTGGCCTTCAGACAAAGGAGGACTTGCAGGACGAGATTGGAAAATACTTCTCAAGCGCAGAGGGCGATTTCGAGGACTATAAGTTCGGTCAGCACGAGGTTAAGATGATGTTTGCTGGCGACGATAAGGTTCTCAGCAAGATTATCTTCCGCATCTCTGGTGAGGATGGCGAGAAATACGCAGCAAACTTGGCTAATGTCTCATCTTTGAAGTTTGACCGTAGCTACAAGGTTAAGAGCCACACTACAAACGCTCTTATTGCTGATATTCCGGACCTTGATGTTGTAAAGGTTTACAAGTGTAAGGATACAACTTGTGAGGTTTACACAGGCGAAGGATTCGTAGAGGTTTCATTCTCTAATTTCAAGCGATAAAATTTTCTTCTTCATAAATACATTTTTTTAACCCCGGGGCTGTTGACAGTCTCGGGGTTTTTTATAGCTCTTTTTTGAAGGTTGATTTTATTCGAATTCCTCGCCGGCTTCAACGCCTACGTCGTTGACGTATTTGCGGATGCTTGCATCGCCTCGCTTGCAGATAAGCAGAAGGTTGTCGTGCTCAACAACCGTATAGCCTTCCAACCCCTGAATAACGGCGAGTTTGTTCTCCGGAAGGATGATGAGGTTGTTGTTGCTGTTGTAGTTCAGAATCTTTCCGCCCTTGAATACGTTGTTCTGCTCGTCTTTTGTAGAAACTTCGTGGTATGTCTCCCACGAACCGAGGTCGGCCCATCCGAAGTCGCAGTGCATTACATATACGTTTGACGAACGCTCAAGGATTCCGTAGTCGATAGAGAGGTTAGGGCAGGTAGAGTAGTGCTCCTCGATAAACTTTCGGATGTTGTCTGGTCCTTGTAGTTTCGCTGCCTCGTCGAGAATCGTTGCAATGTCGGGAATCAGCGTGTTGAAGGCATTGATAATTACCTTTACGCTCCACATAAATATACCGGTGTTCCAATAGAACTCATCGCTCTCTACAAACATCTTGGCGAACGAAATCTCAGGTTTCTCGGTAAACGATTTCACTTTGTGGAAGTTGTTTTCCGATTCTTCGAACTGGATGTATCCGTAACGAGTGTCGGGGCGTGTTGGCTTAATTCCGAAAGTGAGGAGCACGTCGTTCTGCGTTATGAACTCGAATCCGCGCTGCACATCTTTGCAAAACTCAGTTTCGTTGAGGATTATCTGGTCTGACGGAACAATTATCATGTTTGCATTAGGGTCGTTGTCGTAAATGCGGTGTGCAACCCATGCAACGCAAGGCGCGGTGTTTCGTCCCAATGGCTCATAAACGATGTGCTTGTCATCCATTTCAGGAAGTTGCTCGTTAAGCAAGTCGCGAAATCGCTCTTGTGTGCAGACGTAGATATTCTCTTTTGGAATGATATTGCAGAAACGGTCGTATGTCTGTTGCAGCATACTTCTTCCCGTTCCAAAGAAATCAATAAACTGTTTAGGCTTGTCTTTCCGACTGCATGGCCACAAACGCTTGCCAAGTCCTCCTGCCAATATAACGCAATAGTTATGATTCATCATAGTCGTCTTGTTTGTAATTGTTACTCTGGCTAAGTTAGTGTTTTATTTTGTATTCTCAAAGTAATGGAATAAAATTTGCTAAAAAGTTGCCGAAAAGTTTGCTGGTTCAATATTTTGTTGTATCTTTGCACCGCATTTAGCAAATTGAGTTGTTGCCCAGATGGCGGAATCGGTAGACGCGCTGGTCTCAAACACCAGTGAGGCAACTCATCCCGGTTCGATCCCGGGTCTGGGTACAAAGAAAGGCTGATAATCGTTCTGATTTTCAGCCTTTTTGTTTACTTGTATTTTGCATACAGATGATATTTTTAATTAAGTGGGTTGCATCACGAAAACGATTGGATATTTCTAACTAAATAATACAAATAAATGAGACGATTAACTATTACTATTCTTTCTTTGTTTCTTGCTCTAAATATCTTTGCGGAGCGCATAGACATGGGCGTGTGCAAGAGTAAGAGCGCGAAGGACAATACAAAGTTTATTGCGCAGAAAATCGCCTATCTGGCAGACAAATGCGGCGGCGGAACATTGTATTTCCCTGCCGGAGTATATAATGTCGGTCCGATAGAACTGAAAAGCAACACAACGCTCGAACTTGAGGCCGGCGCGTTGCTGAAGTTCTCTAACGATATGGACCTTTACACTCCGTTTGTTGAAGTTCGTTACGAAGGCGTTGTTATGAAGACCTTCAAGCCGCTGATTTATGCCGTAGACTGCGAAAACATCACGATAAAGGGCGAGGGTACTATCGACGGACAAGGAAAGGCTTGGTGGAATGAGAAATTCAAGGTTGACCTTGATGTTCGCGACAGAAACATCATGACTACAAACAAATATCAGCAGATGTGGGAAGATGCCAACGATGTTGAGGCTATAAAGGCTGAGACAAACGTTGATTGGGCGCAGAACATAAAAAATCGCTTCTTCAGACCGCCTTTCATTCAGCCTGTGCGATGCAAGAACGTTAAGATTGAGGGCATCCATATCCAGAATTCGCCTTTCTGGACTGTGAATCCTGAATTCTGCGACAATGTAACGGTTCACGGCATTACAATCAACAATCCGCTGTCGCCAAACACCGACGGAATCAACCCTGAGAGCTGCAAAAACGTTCATATCAGCGACTGCCATATCTCGGTTGGCGACGACTGTATCACAATCAAGGCTGGCCGCGACTATCAGGCAAGAAAGATTGGCGTTCCTTGCGAGAACATCACGATTACAAACTGCACGATGCTTTCGGGACACGGCGGCGTGGTTATTGGAAGCGAGATGAGTGGCGGTGTTAAGAAGGTTACCATCAGCAACTGTGTTTTCGACGGAACAGACCGAGGCATCCGCATCAAGAGTACTCGCGGTCGCGGCGGTGTGGTTGAGGATATTCGCGTAAGCAACATCGTGATGAGCAACATAAAGCAGGAGGCTGTTGTCTTCAATCTGAAGTACAGCAAGATGCAGAAGGAAGAGAAGACAGAACGCACTCCGACATTCAGAAACATTCACATTTCTGACATGATATGCCGAGGCGTTAAGACTCCAATCAAGATTGTCGGTCTTGAGGAGGCTCCAATCTCGAACATATCACTCAAAAACATAAACATCACCGAAGCCAAGGGCAAGTGCATCTTTGAAGATTGCAACAATATCCTTATGGACAAGGTTATTGTAAACGGCGAAGAGGTGAAACTTGACCTCTAAACCATAGGAAGGCTGTTGCCGTTTATCTTTCGGTAGAGGTCGAGTGCAAAGACATCCGTCATGCCCGAAATGTAGTCGAGAACAGTCATAATCTTATCGTAGACATTATCGCTATCAATACTGTATTGCTCGGATATTCGTCCGAGCAATATTTTTGAATACGCTTTGTCGGGATGCATCTCGGCTTCTATCAGGAGTTGAATGAGCGTGCTTATAATCTTGAAACCGGCAAGTTCGATGTCTACCACGTCTTTGCATCTGTAAATCTTTGCAAATGCCACCTTCTGACATTGTTCATAAGCCTGTCGCGGTCTTTCGGGAATATGCTTTAGCAGACAGCCCTCGAATGTTCCTGAAAGAATCTTTTCCTCGTTGTTGACAAAGACATCGGTGCATGCGCTTGTGAGCAGGCTTATTACGCAGGCGCGCAGATAGACAATCTGTTCGTTAATGTCTGTCACCTCCTCGAATCTCTCTCTTATTTTCGCCTTTTCTTCCTCGTCGAAGAAGTTGAACAGAAGTTCCTGAGTCTCTTCGGTTGAGAGAAGTTTCAGTTTGTGCGCATCTTCCAAGTCCATAATCTCGTAGCAGATGTCGTCGGCAGCCTCTACAAGATAAACCAGCGGATGACGGGCGAATTTCAGAGGTTCGCCTTCCTTGCTCATCTTTATTATTCCGAGTTCTTCGGCAATCTTTACATAATCGTCCTTCTCGCTTTCGAAGAAGCCGAATTTGCCGTTTTTAGTGGTTGCCGATGATGAGAATGGATACTTTACAATCGAGGCGAGGGTAGAGTATGTCATGACGAAACCGCCGGGGCGGCGACCCTTGAACTGGTGTGTGAGAAGTCTGAATGCGTTGGCATTTCCCTCATAGTGTATGAGGTCGTTCCATTGTTCGTCGGTGAGTTCGGCTTTCAGAGCCTTTCCTTCGCGTTCGCTGAAGTATGTGCTTATGGCTCTCTCGCCCGAATGGCCGAAAGGCGGATTGCCCATGTCGTGAGCCAGACAGGCTGCCGTTACGATGTATGATATTTCTGAAAAATGACTGTCTTTCAGTTCTGGGTGCTTTTGCAGAAGTCGCTCGGCGCAGTTATTCCCCAACGAACGTCCAACGCTTGCCACTTCGAGGCTGTGAGTCAGACGGTTATGAACGAAGACGCTTCCCGGCAGCGGAAAAACCTGAGTCTTGTTTTGCAGCCTTCTGAATGGCGCAGAAAAAATCAGACGGTCGTAATCGCGATGAAATTCGTTACGGTCGTCTTTTCTCTCTTCGTGTCTGCTTTCCTGTCCGAAACGTTTGTTTGTTATAAGTTGTTTCCAGTTCATCATAATAGGCAAATTTTCTTGCAAAAGTAACTCTTTTTTTTTACTTTTGCACCTAATTATTAACATTATAATGAAAGTTCAGATAATAAATAAATCGCATCACGCGCTGCCTGCGTATGCTACCGGATTGTCGGCAGGCATGGATTTGCGTGCCAACATAACCGAACCAATCGTATTGAAACCATTGCAGAGATGCCTTGTACCGACAGGCTTGAGCATTGCCCTTCCCGAAGGATACGAGGCTCAGGTGAGACCGCGCAGCGGCTTGGCTCTGAAGAAGGGCATCACCGTACTTAATTCGCCCGGCACAATCGATGCCGACTATCGTGGCGAGATTGGCGTTATTCTTGTTAATCTTTCTGATGCCGATTTTGTAATCGAGGATGGCGAGCGCATTGCGCAGATGGTTGTGGCACGCTACGAACAGGTAGAGTGGGAGGCAGTTGAAACTCTCTCGGAAACAGAGAGAGGCGAAGGTGGTTTTGGCCATAGTGGAAGAAAATAATGAGAATTAGTCGATTATACATTGGGATACTTCTTTTGTGCGGAGTGGGCTGCGGATTTATTTCATGCGGCTCGCAGAAGCAGGCCGTGCAGAAAAAGCACAGCGTTGCAAAGGCAAAGAGCAAGAACGCAGTAAAAATCCCTCAACTATCATACGAACAGCAGCGACAGTTTGACTATTGTTTCTCCGAAGCCCTCAGAATGAGAAGGCTGGGCGAACATTCTGCCGCATTCGAGATGTATAAGCATTGTCTGGAGATTCAGCCAATGGACGGCAGAACGCTCTTTGACCTTGCTTCTTATTACATGTCGCTTAACCTAAAAGATAAAGCCGAAGAATACTACAAGAAAGCCGTCGAGTGCGACCCCGACAATTTCTGGTACAAGCAGATTCTTGCAAATCTTTACGAATACGACAAGTCGAAGTACGACGAGGCTATTGCCGTATACGAAGATTTGTACAAGAATTTTCCGCAGCGCAACGATGTGCTTTTCTCCCTTTTGTCGCTCTACAAGAAAGTGAATGATGTTCCGAACTCAATCAGAATACTGAACGAGGTCGAGGCAATAGAGGGCAAATCGGAGGAATTGGTTATGGAGAAGATGCTTCTGCTGATGAAACTTGGCGAGAAGCAGAAAGCCATCGATGAGGTTAAGTCTCTTCAAGATGAATATCCTAACGATTCGCGCTACAAGGTTATTCTTGCCGAAACGTACAATAGCGCAGGAGAGCCTGATAAGGCATACGACTTGTATCGCGAGGTTCTTGCCGAAGATGGTTCTAACGCCTTGGCACGTCTGTCTCTGGCAAACTTCTACGATGCTGCCGGAAAAGATTCGCTCTACGAGCAGCAGGTCGATACGATTCTGTCGCTCCGCAGCGTAGAATCTGATGCAAAGGTCGTTCTTCTGCGTCAAATCGTGATAAAGAACGAGAATGCAACGCCCGACACGGCATACGTCATGAGCAAGTTCCGCAAGGCACTTGAGAATACCAACCTCGACAATGCCGGAATTCCGATGCTTGCTGTGGATTATATGCAGATGAAGAACATGCAGGAATCCGAGGTTAAGCCAATCGTGAACAAGATTCTCGATATTGAGCCCGACAACTCGCTTGCCCGCCTTCAACTTCTTAGTTATGCCGTTCAGAAGGGCGACTACAAGGAGGTGGCTGCCATCTGCGAACTCGGAATTGAGTACGACCCCGACAATCTGACATTCTACATGTACGGCGGTCTTGCCTACGACCAGATGAAGCAGCACGAAAAGGCGCTCGCTGTTCTGAAGCAGGGCGTTGAGCATATCGACGACAGCAGCGATGCCAATATAGCATCTGACTTGTATTCGATTCTTGCCGATGTGTATCACGACAAGAACATGCTGAAGGAATGTTTCGAGGCTTACGACGCATCGCTTAAATATAACAGCGACAACATCGGAACGCTCAACAACTACGCCTACTATCTGTCGTTGCAGAATCAGCAGCTCGACAAGGCGGAGGAGATGAGTTACAAAACGATAAAGAAAGAGCCCGAAAGTTCAACTTTCCTTGATACTTACGCATGGGTTCTATTCATGAAGGCACGCTATACCGAGGCTAAGATTTACATCGATCAGGCCATCAAATATGGCGGCGGTGAAAGTTCTGGAATCATTGAGCATCAGGGAGATATCTACTACAAGTGCGGCGAGACAGCCAAGGCCCTTCAGCTTTGGAAGAAAGCCGACTCGATGGGATGCGATTCAAAGACATTAAAGAAAAAAATCAGGTTAAAGAAATATATTCAGTAATGAAAAGAAGATTTATTCTGGCTGCCGTTGTCTTGGCTGTAATGCAAACAGCTGGTGCGCAGGTTGAGGCTGATTCGATTGTTGCAGATTCGTTGAAGAATGATTCTCTGAAACTTGATTCAATGGCTGTTGATACGCTCTTTGTTGATAGCGTAGAGGTGGCAAGGAAGAATGCCGTGGCGAAGAAGAAAGAGAAGGCAGCCGAAAATCTGAAAAAACTTAAACTTGTCCTTTCTAACATTGTGGACAAGGGCGCGATAACTGCCAAAGCAAGATTGAATCTGACGCTTGGCGACCACAGTCAGAAGGTGAACGCAACCCTTCGGATGAAGCGCGACGAGAGCATTCAGCTTATGATTCTTGCCCCTTTCATCGGCACAGAGATTGGACGATTGGAGTTTACACCCGATTACATGATGGTTGTTGACCGCTTTCACGCTCAGTATGTACAGATAGCATACGATGAAATCGACTTTTTGAAAGAGGCAAAGATTGATTTCTATTCAATTCAGGCAATGTTCTGGGCCGATTTGTATTCGCCCGGTGTGAAGAAAACCACCGCATCCACTCCATTTGGAATAGGAACGGCAAACAACAGTCAGATATATCTGAAGCCTCTGGGCACAGGACGAATGCAGTTCGGATTCTGGGCAAACCCAACCGATGGAACCATCGGACAGGCAAAGGTTTCGCGCGTCGGAACAAAATATCAGGTAAACTGCAAGTATCAGGCTTACCGTAAACTTCAGTCGGGCAAGAATTTCCCAACATCGGTTCTCATCTCAATCATTGCCGACCATAATCTCTCGCTCGACATGAGTCTGAGCGGTTTTGGCGACAGCAGCGACTGGGAGACCAGAACAACTCTTTCTTCAAAATACACAAAGTTGTCATCTGTCGAAGAATTGTTCTCTTCGTTTTAGTAGCCTATGAGGAAGGTCCTTTTCATATTCTGCATGTTGTGCCTTGCGTCATCGCATCCAGCGATGTCGCAGAATTCGCCTGCGCCAACGTCAAAATCAGCCACAGCAACAAAGTCGGCAAAGAAGATAAAGGAGTTGCAGGAGAAGCGCGACGGCTTGCAGCAGAAAATTTCCCAGCAGGAAGCGTTGCTTCGCTCTACAAAGAAAGATGTGAGAAGTCAGCTCAACGACCTTGCGCTTATCACCGGACAGATTGACGAACGCAAGAACTACATTCATACTATCGAGGGCGACGTGAATATCCTTACTGCCGATATTGCCGACCTTCAGAAACAGCTTGACATTCTCGAAGAAAAACTGAAGGAGCGAAAGCATCGGTATGAGCAGTCGGTAAAATATATGTACCGAAACCGTACGGTTCAGGACAAACTGATGTTTATCTTCTCTGCCAAGTCATTCTCGCAGTTGTATCGCCGTATGAGATATGTTCGCGAATATGCCGTTTATCAGCGCGCGCAGGGCGAGATTATTGCCGAGAAAGAACGTCAGATTCTTGAAAAACGTAGCGAACTCCTTAATGTGAAAGGTGCGAAGGACAATCTTCTTCAGCAAGGTGTTCACGAACAGAGAGTGCTCGAAGGCAAGCAGATGGAGCAGCGCAAAATTGTAGACGACCTGAAGAAAAAGCAAAAAAGCCTTCAGAAAGAGCTGAATAACCAGAAGAAAGATGCCACCGCCCTCGATGCTCAAATTGAGAAACTCATCGAGAAGGCGATAACGAATAGCTCGAATTCAGAGAAAATTGCCGCAGTAAAGAAGAAAGGAAAGGCAAAGACAGCCGCAGCCAAGGCAAAGGTAACGGAAAAAGAGAAGAAAGTTGCCGCTGCCAAGAAAGCCGAGGCAACCGCCAAGGCAAAGGTTCAGGCTGCGGCCAAGAAGTCGGCAACCGAGCGTGCCGCCGCTGCAAAGGAGGCTAAGAAAGCCGCAGCCGAGAAGAAGAAAGCCGAAGAAGAGGCTCTGGCAGCTGAGGAAGAGGCAAAGAAAGCCGCCGAAGAGGCAAAACGACTTCTCGACGAGGCGGTAGACAAGGATAATGCCGAGTTCAACGCCAAGTTTGAGCGGTGCAAAGGCTCTCTGCCAATGCCAATCACCGGAACTTACGTTATTGTGAGCCATTTCGGTCAGTACAAGGTCGAGGGCTTGAAGGACGTTGTGCTCGACAGCAAGGGCATTGGCATCAAGGGCGCGGCAGGAGCGAGCGTGCGCTGCGTGTACGACGGCGAGGTAACAGCCGTGTTCACCTTCAACGGAACGATAAGCGTTCTGGTGCGCCACGGAAGTTACATTTCGTTCTACAATAACCTTGCTTCGGTTAGCGTGAGCCGAGGCACGAAGATAAAAGCACGTGAAATAATAGGAAAGGTTGGTTCTGACGGCGACGGAAATTCATTTCTTAATTTCCAGCTCCGAAAAGAAACGACGAAACTGAATCCCGAGCAATGGCTTGCACGATGATATCTGAAAATCCCGATTATTTCGGGATTTTTTCGTTTCTGATGATTCGTTTTTCGCATCGTGTGATTGTTTTGTAACAATGGTGAAATCGATGCAGGGTTCAAAAATCCTATCGAATGACTGTAAAACACCAACTAATGAAAAGAATTTCCTAACAACTTTCTCCCAAATCGCATACCTTTGCAAACAGAACAACGAAACAGTGATGCTTCGCTGTTCAGAGTTAAAAGCTTTTTTGCATTTTAGACATAAGTTAGTTGTTATATCAGTTTTTGCACGATACTTATTAATTTTGGATTTTAATCTATGGTGTTTACCTGTTTTAGTTTTAATGGTTTTAGATTTGTTTTAGGAAAACGACGGAGAGCTTGCTGTAAAAGTAATTGGAAAATTAAAATGAGAGAGAACTTTTTTACTTCTAAAAATTTTAACAAACCTTGTTTTTCCAAAGTGGTTTAATTACACTTAGATACTCTAATTCACACCTATTCGTAAAATTCAGTTAAACAAATACAGCAGGCTCTCCTTTTTATTTACAAATTTTCTTATATTTGCAAAACCATTGTTTTTAATAAAAATTGAAACTATGAAGTTTTTTTTGCGTTTAACCTTTATAAAGATGCTCTCTATATCTTTGTTGATAACAGGATGTAGGGAGTTTCCCAATGCTACAAAGAATACTCTTAGCAAGACACAGCGCGATTCTATTATGGCTAAGGCCGAGAATCTGCGTGTAAGAGGCAAGGCGCTGCGCGAAGACTCGCGTTTTGCCGAGGCAATGGATTTTCAGCAAAAGGCGCTCGAACTGTCGCTTGATGCAAAGGACACGCTTAACATCGTCTACGATTACAATCAGTTGGCCACTACGCTGCGCCGTCTTGGACGCCTCGAAGAGGCTATGCACCAGCATTACAGCGCACTTCAGTATGCCGAGGAATACAGCGATAGCGCGGCAATGTTCAAGAGCCTGACGGCTGCCGTAAACGGATTGGGCAACGTATTCTATTCGCTCGGCGACCTTGATGAGGCCGAGAAATACTTCCGCCGTTCACTAAGCGGCGAGAAGGTTCTGAAGAGCGATGTCGGACTCGCCATAAACTATGCGAATCTCGGTTCTGTATTCTTGGACCGCAATCAGATAGATTCGGCAAGGGTGTACTTCGAAATGTCCATGAAGAGGAATGTCGAGATTAACAATCTTCGTGGACAGTCGCTTTGCCATGTCCATTTCGGCGATTTGTTGTCTAAAGAGAAGAAGTTTGAGGAGGCGATGGAAGAATACCGTAAGGCTGCAAACATGATGCGTGGCATCGGCGATGTGTGGCATACCATACAGCCGCTTCTGTCGCTTGGAAACCTGCTTGTAGAGAACGGCTCTTCGGTCGAGGCAAACGCCGTTTCGGACAGATGTCTTGAACTCTCCGAGATGACTAAATCCTTCGAACTGATGAAGGATACATACACGCTCAAGGCAAGACTGAAAGAGAAGGACGGCGATGCGGTTCATGCGCTCGAATACTACAAACTGGCAAATGCCATGCGCGACAGCATTATGAACCGCAAGGAAAACGAGGACATCAGAGACGTGTGCATAAACTACGAGCACGAGAAGAGCGAAAGGAAAATAGAGGTTATGCGTCTGGTGTACGAGAGCAAGCAGGAACTTCACATGATGTTCATCTGGCTTGGCGGCATCTTGGTGTTTGTTATGCTTGTTGTTATCTTTGCCGTGAGTTATGCCCTGAAGGCGCGTTCAAAGGGCTTGGAGGCTCTGCGCTCGGTAGACAGTATGCGAACAACGTTCCTTACCAACATAACACATGAGTTCAGAACTCCGCTTACGGTTATGATTGGTCTGGCCGACCAACTTAAAACGCCCGATTTGGACGAGAAAATGCGATATCATTATCTCGACTCTATAAAGAAGCAGGGCGACAAACTGCTCGACTTGGTAAACGAACTCCTGAGCATCTCTAAACTCATGGCTGGTCATGGTCAGGTTGAGTGGCGGCGCGGCGATATCATTTCGTGCATAAAGATGGCTGTTGTTGGATATGCCGACTATGCAAAGGTGAAGCACATTGACCTCAAGACCGTTTCGAGCGAAGACCGCATAGAAATGGATTTCGTTCCGGAGTATATCGACCGAATTATCCGTAATCTGCTCTCAAACTCGTTCAAGTTTACGCCGGCACTTGGCTCGATAACGCTCACGATGGAGCGTCACGAAACAAATCTGATTCTCGAGATTTCGGATACCGGCAGCGGAATTCCAGATGTCGACTTGCCGCACGTCTTCGAACTGTTCTATCAGGGCGGCTCGCAGCGCAAGCAGGGTAGTACGGGCATCGGACTGCCTTTCGTGCGCCAGATGGTTGAGTTTATGGGCGGAACGGTAGACGCCTACAATCGCGAATCGGGAACAACGATGCGCATAGTCCTGCCATTGCAGCAGACATCGCTCGAGAATGAGCCGAAGCCTTGGACGGTGGGAGACAACTATACGGTAAGCGGTTCTGTTATCGATGCGGCTGCCTTGAACATGGAAAACGAGGCTGCCGCGGCAAAGACACAGCCAGAACCATCTGGCTCAGACCTTCCGCTTGTAATGATTGTTGAGGACAACGATGATGTGGCTGACTATATAACGCTTCTGCTTCATCTGCATTACAGGGTAGTGCGCGCCTGCGACGGCTACGAGGCTCTGCACAAACTCGAGAAAGAGTTGCCCGACCTTATCCTTACCGACCTTATGATGCCGGGAATGGACGGCTACGAATTGTGTAGCGTAATCCGCCAGTCTGAGATGCTTGGCGGCGTTCCAATCGTAATAGTTTCGGCGCGCAGTTCGGACGAGGACCGAGTGCGCGGATTCGAAGTTGGAGCCGACGGATATCTTACAAAGCCGTTCAATGCCGACGAGTTGCAGGCTATCGTCTCGCGCCTTATCTCGCAGACGCAGAAGAGGCGCAAGGAGTTGCAGATGTCGCTTGCTACATCAACCCTAACATATACGGTTGGAAACGGCGTGCCAACAAATGCTGAGGAAGGCGCTCCGGTTGACGGAACTCCGTTCCCAACAACAGAGGAGGAGAAGAACGTACGCGTGGTTTCGGAAGAAGATGCCAAGTTTATGGAAAACCTTCAGGAGGTTGTTGACAAGCAGATGCTAAAGGGGCAGTTGGTGCTCGACACTATCGCGCCGATGCTGTGTGCAAGTAAATCTACTCTTAACCGAAGGATAAAGGCTATTACGGGCTATAGTGCGTCGGTTTACATATTGCAGTTGAGATTGCAGAAGGCATGCAGGCTTCTTTCTGAGACGAACACGCCTATCGGCGAGGTATCGCTTGCTTGCGGCTTTGACGATATGAGTTATTTCAGCCGAGTGTTCAGGCAGAATTTCGAGGTAACGCCGTCGGTTTACCGTCAGCAACATTCGCAGAAGAAATAAAAACAACAGAGCGGAAAGGTATATTTCATCTTTCCGCTCTGTTGCTTATTTTGCAAGGCTATGTCTTGGGGGCGTTACAAAAGACTGTTAATGCGCTCAGAGTCGGAAATCCGAGCTAGCATGATTATAATTCAACTAATAGTAATGGTTGCTTGTAATCATCGATATCTTGCGGCTCTATCCATAATGGTTCACCTTTGTGAATTCCATTAAAAGAGAAAGAAACATCTTCTTTGTCGAAGGAAATTACAACAAAAAATTTATTTTCAATATTATAACTCCTTATCATTTTCTCAAATCTGTTGACAAAGGTCAAAACATGATTGATAGTACATTTGCTGCAAAAAAAATCAAAATGGAAATCGTTCATGGCATGTTCATATTGCGTTTTATCCTTGAACATATATTCTGTCAAATGAGAATGGTTCGCTTCATAAAAGCAACGCAGGAATACACAATCATTTTTCACTATAAGCCCCTCATCCAAAATGTCATATAAACGTTTTGAAATTGTAACTTTTTTGTATGGCGTCTTTCTTATTATATCCACCATCATCTTGTTCATATAATATTTCATAAGCCTAAATATTGTTCTCCTTTTTTTATAGCCTCCTGTACAGTCAAGATACCAAACCTTTTCTTGCGAATTACATCAGGCGTTTCAACGTTTCAGCGTTTCAAGCGTTTCAGGGGGGGTGTTTTTGTTTCAAACCCTTATATATTATATATAACTAATTAATAATAAATAAGTTATATATTATAAGGCAGAAGTTTGAAACCACCAAAGGGGTAACTGAAACGCTGAAACGCCGAAACGCTTATATTGTAAAATTCATATTACCAGCCACTTACTGTAATTGGCATAGGACAAGAACCGCAAATTACCGGCATAAAACAAGCAAAAACGATGCGAAAAAGGCAAAAACGCCCCCAAATACGCATCTGAGTCGGAAGAATTTGCACATGTCCCGAACGAATCCCGAAGGCATCCCGAACAAAAAAGGTCAGCTAAGCAGACTGATATATGTGCCTATGGCATCCTCAATCTCGCTTATCTTTATGAATTCATCGGCGGTGTGCGAACGGGATGATTCGCCCGGACCGAGTTTGAACGACGGGAATCGCATCAGGGCTTGGTCGCTGAGCGTTGGCGAGCCGAAAGGCTTCTTGCCCATGCCTACAAGTTTCTGAATAAGCGGATGGCTGGTGCTTATGCGTGATGAATTCAGTCTTGTTGAGCGATATTCGGCTCCGGGAACGTGCGATTTTATTATGTCGAAAACCTCTTGGTTAGAGTAGAGCTCGTTGGTGCGTACATCGACTACAAACGTGCATTTGTCGGGCACAACATTGTGCTGAGTTCCGGCATTTATAACCGTTACCGACATTTTGTTTGCGCCCAGAAGGTCGGAAACCTTCTCGAACTGGTAGTCTCTGAACCATTCAATCCAGCCGAGGGCTTTGTAGATGGCATTTTCGCCTTCGTTGCGCGCCGCATGTCCGGCCTTTCCGGTGGCGGTAACATCAAGCACCATCAAACCCTTTTCGGCAACGGCAGGCTGCATTCCGGTAGGCTCGCCAACTATGGCAACATCAATTTTAGGAAGAAGCGGAAGAACGCTTTCTATTCCGTTTTTGCCCGAAACTTCTTCCTCGCACGATGCAAGGTAGACGAGATTGTAATCGCGTTTTCGGTCCTTCAGCACTCTGAAAGCCTGAAGCAGAGAAACCAGTCCGCCGCCGTCGTCGTTGCTGCCCAGTCCGTACAGAATGTCGTCTTCGATTGTTGGCTCGAACGGATTTCGGGTGTACGAACTTGACGGCTTTACGGTGTCGATGTGTGCGTTAAGGAGTATTGTCTGGCGGGATTCGTCAAAATCGGGCGCGATGGTCCAGATGTTGTTTCCGCTGCGGTGGGTTGGCAGATTTTTGCTGTGCATGTAGTTTTGCAGCAGGTCGGCTGCGATGTCCTCGTTTCGGCTTATCGATTCGGTTCTTATCAGATTCTGAAGCAGTTCGACAGCCTCTTGCGTTAGTTTCTTTGTGTCGGCAATCATAAATATTATTTTGTTTAGCGATGCAAAAATAGCAAAAATACACTAATATGTGATACACCTTTGGTAGTTGCTTGTTACATTTCGTAAAATAAGTGCGAAAGTATAGACGCCTGATGGCTAAAATAACTATTTTTGCCGTATAGTAATCGACTAAATGGAATCTTAATACGTAACAAAGAAGATAAACAGAATTTGATTTTGTGGCTCGTTTATATTGATGTGTGGAAAAAGGCTGACCCTCATGAAGATAATTAATCTTATAACCGATAACCGACGACATAAAACCTTATGTCTGTGCAGACCCGTTTCCGGTGGTGCACAAGTACGGCGTGTTTCTTACCGTTAGTTTCTGCTGAAAACATCTATTCGCGCGCCCAATCTGCTGGCGGTGGCGAAGCGCAATCCCAACATCTTGGACGTATGCCGAAGTCGTCACGAAGCAATCTTTATTGCAGGATGAATGGCGGGGACATCGCTCTGAAATGCGGTAAAACCGCCAAAAATGAGTGGAAGGAAAGCAACATATACAACTCCCATTCGGCGTTTCGGCTTCGAATCCAGTCTTTGCGTCGCGGACTCAGCATAATCCGCCAGAACGAAATGGTTGTAAATAAGATAATGATAGTTAGATAAGTGTTGTACGTGTTATGAGCAGTTTGCCGCAAAACGCATAACTGCAAGTTCTGAAATCTCCAGTCGTGAAACATTCGGCTGGAGATTTTGTTTTTGCGCCCCCGAAAAGCCACGATTTGCCTGCTATTCTCCGGCAACTCCGTCTGCATCTGCCGCTAATGCAAAAAAATGCGTTTTTTTGTTTATGTTATTGCAAATAAAGTAATATATTTGCAAGAATAAAAAACAAACAGATGAGAAATAAAATAACGCCTTTAAACATCTTGGTTCAAGAACAGGCTAAGAAGTATGGTAACAGAACAGCATTAAAGTACAGAGATTACAGTCAGGAAAAATGGCTGGATGTTTCGTGGATTCAGTTTGCCGAAAAGGTAAATGCTGTGTCAAGAGCACTTATGGCAATGGGTGTGAGAGTGCAGGAGAACATTGCAGTCTTCTCGCAGAATATGCCCGAGTGCTTTTATTGCGATTTCGGAGCATACGGCATCCGCGCGGTTACCATTCCGTTCTATGCAACAAGTTCCGAGGCTCAGGTTCAGTACATGCTGAACGATGCCGAGGTGCGTTTTATGTTTGTAGGCGAGCAGCAGCAGTACGACACGGCTTTCCGTTCACATTCGCTGTGTCCTACGCTTCAGAAACTTATTATCTTCAGCCGCGAAGTTGTTAAGAATCCGCAGGATACGACTTCAATATATTTCGATGAATTCTTGGCAACCGCAACCGATGCTTTCGACAAGGAGATTGAGGAGCGCAAGCAGGGCGTTCAGGATTCAGAACTCGTAAACATTCTCTACACTTCGGGAACAACGGGCGAGAGCAAGGGCGTAACCCTCCGTTACTCAAACTATTATGCAGCCTTCGATGCCAATATCATTGGTCTTCCCGAACTTAGCGAGAACGATGTAGTCCTGAATTTCTTGCCGTTCACCCACGTGTTCGAGCGCGCATGGTCGTACCTCTGCATCCATCAGGGCTGCACATTGGCTGTAAACCTGCGTCCTGTCGATGTGCTGAAGAGTATGCAGGAGGTTCATCCTTCGTGCATGTGCGCCGTTCCGCGATTCTGGGAGAAGGTCTATGCCGGCGTTATGGACAAGATAGCCTCTTCGCCGAGCGTTCAGAAGAAACTGTTGAGCGATGCGCTTGAGTGCGGACGAAAGTACAACGTAGAGTATCGTCTGAAAGGACTCACTCCGCCGCTCGGTCTGAAACTTAAATACAAGTTCTACGAGAGTACCGTAATCTCGCTTCTGAAGAAGACTCTCGGCTTGGAGAATGCCAACTTCTTCCCAACGGCTGGTGCCGCCGTGCCTCCAAAGGTCGAGGAACTTATTCACGCAGTTGGTATAAACATGATGGTTGGCTACGGACTTACAGAGAGTACCGCAACCGTATCGAACGACTTGCTGAAACAGCCGATTTCTATCGGTTCCATCGGTCGTCCTATATATAATCTCGAAGTCAAGATTGGCGAAAACGATGAGATTCTGCTTCGCGGCGAGACCATAACAAAGGGATATTACAAGAAAGATGCTGCAACAAAGGCTGCCATCGACGAAGACGGATGGTTCCACACGGGAGATGCCGGCTACATCAAGGACGGCGAACTTTATCTTACCGATAGAATCAAGGATTTGTTCAAGACTTCAAACGGAAAATACATCGCTCCGCAGATGCTCGAGAGCAAGTTTGTGGTAGACCGCTACATCGACCAGATTTCAATCATCGCCGACCAGCGCAAGTTCGCTTCGGCCTTGATTATTCCTAACTACGACGCTCTGAAGGAATATGCCGAGAACAAGGGCATATCATACAACTCGATTGCCGAACTCTGCAAGAACAAGCAGGTAAATGAGATGTTCAAGGAAAGAATCGATACTCTTCAGCAGGAATTTGCCCACTACGAGCAGATTAAAAAGTTTGTCCTGCTGCCTGAACCATTCTCTATGGCAAAGGGCGAACTCACAAACACCCTGAAGGTTAAGCGCCCTGTTCTTTACAAGAACTATCAGGCTGAAATCGATGCGATGTACGCAGAATAAACAGAAAACAACAATTAGGTAGATAAATGATTACAACAGATCAGTTAAAAGATGTTCAGGACAGAACCGAGGCGTTGAACCGTTACCTCGACATCGAGAACAAACTCATTCAGGTTGAAGAGGAACAACTCCGCACGCAGGCTCCCGGCTTCTGGGACGATGCCAAGGCTGCCGAGGAGCAGATGAAGAAGGTAAAAGACTTGCAGAAGTGGATTGACGGCTACAAGGAAGTAAAGGTTCTTGCCGACGAACTTCAGTTAAACTTCGATTTCTACAAAGACGAACTCGTTACCGAGGAGGAGGTAGACACGGCCTATGCCAACGCAATAGAGGCAATCGAGAATCTCGAACTGAAGAATATGCTTCGCGAGGAAGCCGATGGAATGGACTGCGTTCTGAAAATCAACTCGGGTGCAGGCGGCACCGAGAGTCAGGACTGGGCTTCGATGCTTATGCGTATGTATATGCGCTGGGCTGAGGCTAACAACTACAAGGTTCGCATCAGCAACCTTCAGGACGGCGATGAGGCTGGAATAAAGACCGTAACGATGGAAATCGAAGGCGACTCGGCCTACGGCTATCTAAAGGGAGAGAACGGCGTTCATCGCTTGGTCCGTGTATCGCCATACAACGCTCAGGGAAAGCGAATGACATCGTTCGCCAGCGTGTTCGTAACGCCTCTGGTTGACGATAGCATCGAGATAAATGTTGAAAAAAGCAAGATTTCATGGGATTTGTTCCGCTCGGGAGGTGCCGGCGGTCAGAACGTAAACAAGGTCGAGACGGGTGTCCGCCTTCGTTATCAGTATACCGACCCAGATACCGGTGAAACCGAAGAAATCCTTATCGAGAATACCGAGAGCCGTAAGCAGCTCGAAAACCGCGAGAACGCAATGCGATTGCTCCGCTCACAGTTGTACGACCGCGAGATGAAGCGCCGTATGGCAAAGCAGGCCGAAATAGAGGCTGGCAAAAAGAAAATCGAGTGGGGCTCGCAGATCAGAAGTTACGTATTCGACGACCGCCGCGTGAAAGACCATCGCACGCAGTTCCAGACATCTGATGTAAACGGCGTGATGGACGGAAAAATAGACGGTTTCATCAAGGCTTATCTGATGGAATTCTCTGGTTCTGCAAACAACTAAAGTCTATGGGACTCGAGATAGAAAGAAAATTTTTGGTTTTTGGAGATGGCTACAAACAACAGGCTTTCTCCAAAAGCCATATTGTACAGGGGTATATCTGTAGCGCAAAGGGGCGTACGGTAAGAGTGCGCATACGCGATGAAAAGGCGTATCTTACAATCAAAGGTCCGTCGGAAGACGGCATCGGCCGCTATGAGTTCGAGAAGGAAATAACGCTCGACGAGGGCAGGGAACTTATGCGCCTGTGCGAGCCGGGAATGATTGACAAGATTCGCTATCTCGTAAAATCGCCCGATGGAATCCATACTTTCGAGGTTGATGAGTTCTTTGGCGAGAATGAGGGGCTGGTAATGGCAGAGGTAGAACTGTCGGCGGCTGATGAAAAGTACGAAAAGCCCGATTTCATCGCTATCGAAGTTACTGGCGACAGGCGCTTCTACAACTCTCAGTTGATGAGTAATCCGTTCTGCAACTGGAAATCCGAAGTGCTGAAGAAAAATCCGGTTTAATCGGCTCGGACACCTCTGAAAACGTGATTTAAACTATGAAAAAACTTAAAACTTGTGAAGAATAAATTCTTTCTGCTTACAAAGGCCGACCGCCGCGTGCTTGTATTCCTTTCGGCGGCGTTGTGCGTGGCGACAATAGTCATGGTATTTTGCACTTTTCATCGTGCTGAGCAAGACGAAAAAGCGTCTCTGACAACCGAAGAGATAAAGTCGTTCATCGCATCGCTTAACGAACGTCCGCACGAATCGCGAAAGTGGGGTGAACGCCCGGCTTATGAGCACAAGGAGTATGTCCGCAACGAACCTGTTGCTCTGAATTTGCATACATTCGATCCAAATACGGCCGATTCCATCGAACTGCTTCAACTCGGTTTTCCCAAGTATGTGGCTCATAACATTCTTGCCTATCGTCGGAAAGGCGGCATGTTCAGAACTCCCGAAAAACTGTCTACGGTCTACGGCATGACGCCCGAGGTCTTCAATCGCGCCAAGCCGTATATTTCGATTGCCCTTCAGTCTTCAGCCGATAGAACCGGGCAAAAAGACACGGCAAGTAAGCCGCTCTACGTTGCGCAGCCCAAACTTGCCAAAGGCACAATCGTCGACCTCAACGCAGCCGATACAACCTTGCTGAAGAAAGTTCCCGGCATCGGAAGCGGATATGCAAAGGCAATAGTGCGCTATCGCGAGCAACTTGGCGGATTCGTCTCGGTATCGCAATTGAACGAAATTAAGTCGATTCCATCGGATGCTTTGGCATGGTTCGAGGTCAAGCCGAGCCATTCGGTCAAGAAGATTGACGTAAATTCGGGTGGAGTAGAGAAACTTACGCGCCATCCATACATCAATTTCTATCAGGCAAAGGCAATCGTTGAGTATCGCCGAAAGCGCGGAGACATAAAGTCCGTTCGCCAACTCGGTTTCATGGAGCAGTTTTCCGAAGCCGACATAAAGCGGCTTGAGCCATATCTCAAATTCTGATGAAAACCGTCGGGAATGTAAAAAACTTTTCATATCTTTGCTATTATGAATACAAAATACTATAATCCAGTTCTCGCAGTCTGTCTCACCCGGTGCATTCAGGCAAGAGACTGGACGCAGTTGTATTCAATGCTAAAGAAACTCTCTAATACGGATTTCCGAAACGCCGAGAGCCTTATTGCCGAGGTCATTCTGCCCGAGGAAGACAACGACGGTTTTTGGCTCGTCTACAACCAGCTTGTAAGATACCGCTGCAAGGCTTTCATGGTCTGCATAGTCCGAAGCACGGCGCGGCTTGTCTCTTCCGGAAAATTCTCTATCGCAAGCAAGAATGTAAAGCCCGTATTTGAGTTCCTGAACGGCGAGCCGCTCGATGTAAGAATGAAGTTTGTGAAGATGATTCTGCCGCTCATAGCCGATGAAACCGAGGCTGACAGACTTTTTTCGGAGGTGGATGTTGAGAGTGAGGAGGCTTTGCTTAACCAATGTCTGCTTTGTGGCACGGAAATTGCATATTACACTATGTTCAAGCATCTAAAACAGAACGATGCCGAGCGCGATGTGGTGGTGTCGTGCATCAAGAAACTTATAAAGACCAAGACCGACAAGGCGTTCAACATGGCAAGCGTTCTGCAAAGTTACTTCGACGTGGAGAAGCAGCACGGCGTTTATGCCCTCAAACTCGAGCCTTACGAGATGAATTATCTCGACTCGTCGTACAAGACATTTCTGAAAGTTTTAAACAGAATCTAAATATTAAAAATTATGGGTGATATATTTACTTCGGCAGCAATAGCGTGGGGCGTGGTAGCTCTGCTGTTCCTCATTACCGAATTGATGACCGGAACGCTCTATGTGCTTTGCGTGTTCGTTGGCGCGCTTGCTGCATCGTTTGTGCCTCTGTTTGGCGGCGGATTCATCGCGCAGGTAGCAGTATTTGCTATCTTTTCGCTATTGTCGTTGTTCTTTATTCGTCCTGTTCTGCTCAAGACACTCAAGACGAAGCAGGCTCCAAAGAGCAATGCCGATGCCATTATAGGCCGTATTGGCAGAGTGAGCCAGACAATCAAGGCTGGCGAGTATGGCAGGGTTGCCATCGATGGCGACGACTGGAAGGCTGAGTCGGTGGAATCGGAAGATATTCCGGTTGGCAGCAAGGTTGAAGTGTTAGATAGGAAAAGTTTAATATTAACTGTAAAAACAATTTAAATTATGGATCCATTACTTATTTTCTTAGGGGTTCTTGTCGTTCTGGTAATAATCGTTGTCCAGAAGTCGATAAAGATTATCCCACAGAGCGAGACAAAGATTGTTGAGCGTCTTGGACGCTATCACGCAACGCTTAATCCGGGTATAAACATCATTATACCGTTTATCGACAAGCCAAAGGAACTTGTAGTGCTGAAGCACAATTCATATCGATATACCGATGTGATTGACTTGCGCGAGCAGGTTTACGACTTCGACAAGCAGAATGTTATCACAAAGGATAACGTTCAGACGCAAATCAACGCGTTGCTGTATTTCCAGATTGTAGACCCGTTCAAGGCTGTTTACGAGATTGACAATCTGCCAAACGCTATCGAGAAGCTTACGCAGACAACGCTCCGTAACATCATCGGTGAGTTGGAACTCGATGAAACCTTGACTTCTCGCGACACCATCAATACAAAACTTCGTGCCGTACTCGACGATGCAACCGACAAGTGGGGTATAAAGGTAAACCGCGTAGAACTTCAGGACATCACGCCTCCAGCAAGCGTTCTTAACGCAATGGAGAAGCAGATGCAGGCAGAGCGTAACAAGCGTGCCGAAATCCTTAACAGCGAGGGTGAGAAGCAGAGTGCAATCCTCCGTTCAGAAGGTGAAAAGGCTTCTATGATTAACAATGCCGAGGCCGACAAGCAGGCTGCAATCCTCCGTGCCGAGGCAAACAAACAGAAGGCTGTCCTCGAGGCTGAGGGTGAGGCTCAGGCAACAATCCGCAAGGCTGAGGCTGAAGCCGAGGCTATCAACAAGATTAAGCAGGCTATAGGCGACTCAAACAACCCGATTAACTATCTTGTAGCCCTTAAGTATATGGAGACTCTTAACCAGATTGCCGGCAAGGAAGGCAACAAGACAGTCTACCTGCCATACGAGGCTACCGGAATGATGGGCTCAATTGGTGGAATCAAGGATTTGTTCAAGGACAAATAAGGCATATTGCTATATAAAAAAGAAACAGGCCGCATTTTTCAAGTGCGGTCTGTTTTTTTTATCTCTTCAAAAATCAAGATGTCGATTACTTCATGTTGCTGGCAATCTTCTCGGCAATAGCCTTGAATTCATCGGCTGAGAGTTCAAGTTTAGGGTTCTTGAAGTTCATGTCGTTCTCGCTGTTCATCGGCACGAGATGAATGTGTGCGTGAGGAACTTCGAGGCCGAGCACCGCAACGCCTACCTTAATGCAAGGGAAAGCCTCTTTTATGGCGTTTGCAACGTGCTTTGCAAAGATGTGCATACGTCCCAGTTCGTCGTCCTCGAGGTCGAAGATATAGTCAACCTCTCTCTTTGGGATAACGAGCGTATGACCTTTTGCCAGAGGCGCGATGTCGAGAAATGCATAGAACTCATCGTTTTCTGCCACCTTGTAGCTCGGAATCTCGCCTGCAACTATCTTACTGAAAATTGTTGCCATAGTCGTATTGTTTATAAGTGTTACTGCTCAAAAGAAATGTTTGTAATCTCAAGGTTTATCTTGCCCTGCGGAATTGTAATCTCGGCGATGTCGCCAACCTTCTTGTTAAGCAATCCCTGAGCGATAGGAGTCTTGATTGAAATCTTGCCATGCTTCAGGTCTGCCTCGCTTTCCGAAACGATGGTGTATTTCATCTTCATTCCTGTCTTGGTGTTCTTCATCTCTACGGTAGAAAGAATCTGAACGCTGTCGGTAGACAGTTTGCTTGTGTCTATAATCTTAGCCTCGGCGAGCACGGCTTTGAGGTTGCTGATGCGCATCTCGAGCATGCCCTGTGCCTCTTTGGCAGCATCGTATTCTGAGTTTTCAGACAAGTCGCCCTTGTCGCGTGCTTCTGCAATGGCTGCTGAAGCCGCTGGACGCTCTATTTCTTCCATGTGTTTAAGTTGAGCTACCATCTTGTCGTAGCCCTCTTGAGTCATATAAGCCATATTTATTAAAAATTTTAGTTTGTTTTTCAATTTGGTTTTGCGCGTTTTCTGGCAGGCGCAAAAAGAAAAAGAATTCCGGCAGTTTGTATTATGCCGGAACCCCTTATCCCAAAACTATCTTGTTTGCAAAGATAATGTTTTTTTCTTAACTTTGGTATCTTTTGGTAAAAAACTTTGTTTTACAACAACGACTGTATTGCTGCGTCGAGGTCTTTAATCTGCTCGTTGCGCATCTTTATTTCGTTGTCTTTGTTTATGAGGAAGATGCAAGGCACGGTGCTAACTCCGTAGATGTTTGCATAGCTGCTGCTCAGTCCTCTTTCGTCTCTTACGCATACCCAAGGCAGGGCGTCGGCCGATGTCTTCCAGAAGTGCTCGTCTTCGTCGAGTGAAACCTGATAGATTGTGAAGCCTTTGCTGTGGTACTTATTGTACAGTTCGCGCAGCATCATGTTGCGCTGTGCCGACTGCGGAGCACCAAATACGGTAAATTCGAGCAATACTGTCTGACCTTTAAGCGATGTAAGGTCGCGAACCTTTCCGTTTACATCCTTCAGCGAGATGTTTATGCATCCAGCCTCTGAAACCTTGCTTGGGTCAATCTCCAGCGTCTTTCTCTGCGGAGCGCGGGTATTGTTCATGCCTCGGATGGCTATGTTATGCAAGTTCTTTGTTCTTTCCGACTCCGGATAGGCTGCGTCCCAACTTGTTGCAACGGCCGCGAAGCACTTTATGTCGTCCTTGTTTGTCATTGGGTCGAACAAAAGATAGTTGCCAAGAGTTTGGAACAGGGCAAAGTAAGAAGCCGGTTTGTTCGGTGCCTTGAAGATGTAGTTGTACTTTATATCGTTCTTGAACGATTCAACCATCGCCTTTATGCTGTCTTCGGCAATGCCGGGCGCAATGTTCTTGTTGTCTTGCAGTTTGATGATGTTCTCCTTCAGTTTCAACTGCTTAAGGGCGATTTCCTTAATCTCGGCAACATCGTTGTTTCCCTCAATCTCGTAGTTGCCAGCCATCTGCTTGGCATCGGCCTTAATCTTGATTGTCTCGGTAGAATCGACACAGAAACTTATAATGTTGTTTCCCAGACGGATATGATAGAACTCTGGATTATCTGAAGGCGCGCCCTTGAAACTGAAGTTTCCGTTAGAGCCGAGTTTTACCGAGTCTATAGTCTCGATACCGCTCAGACCGTCAGCCTCGAGATATAGGGTTGAGTCGGCAGCGTTGCTTATGGTTCCCTCGACCACAAATTTAGGAGAGTTGTCGCACGCGGTAAATGCAAGTGCTGACATTCCTATTGCAAAAAGATATTTCTTCATGGATTTTTATGCTTTTTTGATAAATATGAGTTGCAAAGATACAATCCTTCGTTGATTTATACCGCATTTTTGGCATCAAAAATAAATAAAAATTATTTTTATCTAAACTTTTTATGAAAAATAAGGTGTGAATACAGTTTTAAATCTTTATCTTTACCGCGTTTTTTTAGATACAAATAGATATTAAGATGAATGTAATTACAAAGACAGTTGCATTGCCTGATGGAAGAACCATCAGCATTGAAACTGGAAAACTGGCAAAACAAGCCGATGGTTCTGTGATGCTCCGCATGGGCAACACTATGCTCCTGGCCACTGTATGTGCCGCAAAAGATGCAGTACCCGGTACTGATTTTATGCCTCTTCAGGTAGAGTATAGAGAGAAGTATGCCGCTAACGGCCGTTTCCCGGGCGGTTTTACAAAGCGCGAAGGTAAGGCTTCTGACGAAGAAATCCTTACTTGCCGTTTGGTTGACCGTGCTTTGCGTCCGCTTTTCCCTTCAAACTATCACGCAGAGGTTTATGTTAATGTGATTCTGTTCTCAGCAGACGGTGTAGACATGCCAGATGCACTTGCTGGTTTTGCTGCTTCAGCCGCTCTTGCTTGTTCTGATATACCTTTCGAGGGTCCAATTTCTGAGGTTCGTGTAGCACGTATCAACGGCGAGTTCGTCATCAACCCAACATTCGAGCAGTTGAAAGAGGCTGATATGGATTTGATGGTTGGTGCTACCGAGGAGAACATCATGATGGTTGAGGGCGAGATGAAGGAAGTTTCTGAGCAGGATCTTCTTGCTGCGCTCAAGGCTGCTCACGATGCCATCAAGCCACAGTGCCAGCTTCAGAAGGAACTGATGAAGGAACTTGGCACAGACGTTAAGCGCGAGTACTGCCACGAAGTAAACGACGAGGATTTGCGTGCCGATGTTCAGAAGGTATGCTATCAGCCAGCCTACGACGTAACAAAGCAGGCTTTGGAGAAGCATGCACGCGCAGAGGCTTTCGAGAAGATTCGCGAGGACTACAAGGAAGCTTACGCTGCCGCTCACTCTGACTTGACTGCTGAGGAACTCGAAGAGAAGAACGCTCTTATCGACCGCTACTATCACGATGTAGAGCGCGATGCTATGCGTCGTTGCATCCTCGACGAGGGTACTCGTCTCGATGGTCGTCATACAACCGACATCCGTCCAATCTGGTGCGAGGTTTCTCCACTTCCTGGACCTCACGGATCTGCAATCTTCACTCGTGGCGAGACTCAGTCTCTCTCAACTTGTACTCTTGGTACAAAACTCGACGAGAAACTTGTTGACGGTGCTTTGGAGCGTTACAACCAGCGTTTCCTTCTTCACTACAACTTCCCTCCATTCTCAACTGGCGAGGCTAAGGCACAGCGTGGCGTAGGCCGTCGCGAGATTGGTCACGGTCATCTTGCATGGCGTGGTATCAAGGGACAGATTCCAGAGGATTATCCTTACACAGTTCGTGTAGTTTCAGATATTCTTGAGTCAAACGGTTCTTCTTCTATGGCAACAACTTGTGCTGGTACTCTTGCACTTATGGATGCCGGTGTGCCTATCAAGAATCCAGTTGCTGGTATCGCAATGGGTCTTATCAAGAATCCGGGCGAGGACAAGTATGCAATCCTTTCTGATATCCTTGGCGACGAGGATCACTTGGGAGATATGGACTTCAAGACAACTGGTACAAAGAACGGTCTTACTGCAACTCAGATGGATATCAAGTGCGACGGTTTGTCATACGAGATTCTTGAGAAGGCTTTGATGCAGGCTAAGGCTGGCCGCGAGCATATCATGGGCGAGATGATGAAGACAATCTCTGAGCCTCGTGCTGAGCTTAAGCCACATGTACCACGCATCGAGATGATTACAATTCCTAAGGACTTTATCGGTGCTGTAATCGGTCCTGGCGGTAAGATTATCCAGAGCATGCAGGAAGAGACTGGTACTGTAATCACAATCGAGGAGGTTGACGGCGTAGGTAAGGTTTCTATCTCTGCTCCAGACAAGAGTGCAATCGAGGCTGCTCTTGCAAAGATTAAGGCTATCGTTGCAATTCCAGAGGTTGGCGAGGTTTACAAGGGTGTTGTTCGCAGCGTAATGCCTTATGGCTGCTTCGTTGAGTTCATGCCGGGCAAGGATGGCTTGCTCCACATCTCAGAGATCGACTGGAGACGTCTTGAGACAGTTGAACAGGCTGGCATCAAGGAAGGCGACGAAATTGAGGTTAAGCTTATCGACATCGACCAGAAGACTGGCAAGTTCAAGTTGAGCCACAGAGTTCTGCTCGAGAAGCCAGCCGATTACGTTGAGCGTCCAGAGCGTCCACGTCGTGAAAACCGCGGTCCGCGTCCAGAAGGCGAGCGCCGCCCACGTCCACGTCGTGAGGACAAAGAATAATAATTCTTTCGCATAAAATAATGAGAGAAGACTGGTTCGCTTCAGTCTTCTCTTTTTTTATCTTATGTGAATTATTTTGGCTTGCTTGTCCGAACCTTCCCCGTAGCTACCCCGTACCTACTCCGTAGCTACCCCGTAGCTACTCCAAACCTTCCGGCTTGTTATCCCGAATCTACTCCGAATCTACCTCGTACCTTTCGGCTTGCTATTCCTTTGCTACCTCCTTGTTGTCGGCTTACTTCAAAGAACATAAACAATTGACAATTCGTAATTGACAAATGACAATTATTGATTCTGAAAAGAAACGACATTCTCAACTGCCTGTTGTCGTGAATTGATATTAAGATCTTTCAACTTCCAATTCTCAAATTTCAATTGTCAACTGTCCATTGTCAATTAGAATTTGAAGCTTACCTTATCACTCCGTGGCGACTTTCAATCTCTTTGTCTTTGTTTATCAGAAAGATGCAAGGGTAGTTTTTCAGATTGTAGAACTTGCTGAACATCAGATAGCCCGAGTTCTCTTGCCCGACAATCCAGTCTGCTGGAATCTTAAGCCTTGCAAAGTCCTTGCTCGACTCGTCAAAGCCGATGTTTATGATTATTATCGGTGCATCGGCATACCGTTTGTCCTGCGGCTTTGCCTTGCCTTTCATCATCTTTTTCAAAAGCGATATACAATGCTCGCACTCCACGTTGAAGAATATCACCACCGAGTTTCCCTTTATCGTATTATATAAGGTGTGCTTCTCTTTGCCGATATAGAAGGTGAAGTCCTCGGCGATGTCGGCTTTTGCAGTCGAATCGCTTACGTTTGCAGACCATTTTCCGCGAAAAGATTCGGCTTGTGCGGTATTGCCGATTATCGAAAAACACAATAAAAAGAAAAATAACTTCATAAAAACGTTTTTCCGTTACGAATTGCTGCAAAAATAACGCGTTAGGGGACGATTAGCAAAAAAAAAAGGCAAAAAACCAAATTTTCACTTTATTTCACATTTTTATTTTGCATATTTTCGTGAAAGTAACTATATTTGACAAATTTTTGTTTAATAGCCTATTTATATAGTGCTTGAAGATACATATAATTCTATAGAAAATGTGTAAAAGTTTAAGTGAAAAATTAGGTTCCACTCTGAAACTTGTCATGCTTTTGCTTTTGCTTACCAATGCTAAGAATGTTGGCGCGCAAACAGGAGTTGAAGATTTGCCAGCTCCACGCATAGCTGTCAAAACGAACTTGCCTTACTGGTTGACCTTGAGCCCGAACATAGGCGCTGAAGTCGGTATCACAGATCATATCACCGTAGACCTTGAAGGCGGTATGAACGTGTGGGAGCCATTCAGAGAGAATCTAAAGTGGAGACACATGGCAGGAGCGCTTGAAGGTCGCTACTGGTTTTGTGAGAGATTTTACGGGTGGTTTGTCGGCGTACATGGTGGCTATGGAATGTATAATTTCAGTCGAGTGCCAATCTTTATGGTCGACGGATCTTGTACCAAGCGTTACGAAGGTACGGCTATTCTTGGCGGTGCAAGCGTAGGACGTTCTTGGATCATTAACAAACGTTTCAATATAGAGGCCGAAATAGGTCTCGGCATCATTCATGCCAACTACAAGATGTTCGATTGTCCTGAATGTGGCGACTTTATTAAGGAAGGAAAGAAAACATTCTTCTCTCCGACAAAGATTGCTATTAACCTTATTTATGTTATTAAGTAATATATGGCGACTATGAAGAAATTAACTTTGTTGGCATTATGCCTGTTGATGAGCGTCGTAAGTCGCGCAGAAGACTTTCTTATAAGTAATTTTAGCATTATTCACGACGGAAATTACGTGTTGGTGAACTTCATCGTTACAGTTCCCGACTACGCTACTTCCGAGAGTAATATGCTCGTAGTTACTCCACATTTGTATAATGAATCACACGGTGTAGACTTCGTTGCATTCGTAGTAGAAGGACGAAAGATGGCAAAGCGAAACGCACAGAAGCGTACCGTAAGCGGAAATACAATTCATGCAAAGTATCTGAACAATGGTTCGACAATGGTTTACAGTTCGGCTCTCCCATACGAGGAGTGGATGGGCGGTAAGCTTTCGCTGCGTTTGGATATAGAGATGAAGAACTGCTGTAACACATACGACTTGGAGCCGCAGATGATTGGCGAGGTTCGCGTAGACCTTCCATTCAAGCCTATCTATAATGGTGTGCCAAACCGTGGTGCTCTTAGTGATGCTGTTCAGACTGCATATCCATTTATACGTCCAAACAGCCAGCGTAACGACAATGGCGACCGTGGCGTAAGCGTTCGTTTCCATGTTAGCCAGAGTAACATCGAGCCAGACTTCTCAACCAACCGCGAGACTCTTACCAAGATTAAGGAGGCCATCGAGTTGCTTCGTGCTAACCCACGTACACAGATTAGCGGAATCACAATCTCTGGTTATGCATCTCCTGAAGGTGAACTCGACTTTAACATGCAGTTGTCTGGCGACCGTGCAAATGCTTTGAAGCAGTACATCAGCGAACAGTACAATATCTCGGCCGACTCAATCGAGATTGTGGCTGGTGGTATCGACTGGCAGGGACTTGAGGACTTGGTTGCCAAGAGCGACATGAACTACAAGGAAGAGGTACTCCGAATCATGCACGAGGTTCCTGAAAACCAGCGTAACTCACATTTGATGAGCATCGCAAACGGACGAACATATATCGGTATGTTGGAGCAGTTGTATCCACAGTTGCGTGATGCTTGTTACATCAACGTATGGTATTCTGAAGGTGAAGACTTCGTTGCTCCGGTTATCTCGCAGGCTCTCGACAAGATGGCTAACCGCGAGTGGGATGCAGCCTTGTCATTGTTGCACACAGTCAGCAAGGATGAGCGTTCTTGGAACGATATAGGCGTCTGCTACATGATGAAGGGCGACTATACAAACGCCGAAATCTGGTTGCAGAAGGCGGTTGATGCAGGCGAAGACAATGCTCTTCAGAACTTGAACAACTTGCGTACAATGGGTCAGTAATTTATTAAAAATACATTGACTATGATAGATTTTAGATATAGTGGATTTGTTGGAGTGTCTGCAGCCGTGCTACTCATGGCTGCATGCACCAACGATGAGGCAATAAGAAATATAACCCCTGAAGATGGCTCAGAAAAGACTGCTGTCGTCAAGTTTGCTTTCCAAGTAGAGAGAGAGGAAAGCGGCTTGCAGTCAAAGATTACTCGTGATGGAGATCCAAACGAACAAAAGCAGGATGTTAATTATGTTCCTGATAAATCTGTTTTGGAAGGTGAGTCGGATATAAATAATGTGCGAATCTTCTACTTCCCAGTAAATGAGGCAAACGATTTTTCGGGCAAGTACAATGAGATGACCATTGCTTATGATAAGAATAATACAGACGGAAGCAAGTATTATCCAATTCCGTATATTACAGACGAAAACTACGAGAAGGGACGATACCATTTCTATGCTCTTGTAAACAATACAGATTTCAAGGCATGGGACGGCATGACAGAGAAGGATTTCCGTGATGCTATCGTAACATACTCTACTCCGACATACTACGACTTTGCTAACCGCAAGATTACATCTAACGGACTTCCAATGGCGTCACGCCGTAGTGATGATAATCAGGTAACTATCACCGGCGATGCCGACCGTTTGTATGTAGACGGCCGTCTGCTTAACGGTTCAGACTCACTTACCGTTAGTTTTATTGTTGAGCGTGGCGTCGCAAAGGTGGTATATCAGTGCAAGAAGCCAGAGAACGTATATCCTGTTACGATTGCTGAGGGTACAACAACATACCACTTGGCTGATGTTACCTTGAACGAGGCGCGAATCTGCGGAAAACGTAACAGCTCATATCTGTTCCGCCATGTTGGAACATTCGAAAGTTCTGACGGCCAGACAGGAACTTTGTCGAATGTAGGCTTTGGCGCATTGGGCTTGTATGACGCAAGTGACTATTATTCTACTATAGGTTTCTTTGTTCTCGACCCTACATTCGAAGACAAGTATAACAATGTAGATAAGGTTACATTCTTTAGTGGCTCTAAGTTTAACGAACTCGATGCTACTCCTGATGAGTTTGCAAAACTCATCTCGACTGTGGATGGACAGTGTGTAATAGACTATCCGCTTGAGAATACGATGCCACGCCAGATGCAGCAGCAGCATGTAAGTACAGGTGTGGTATTCAAGGCATCGCTGACGCCAGACGCTGAACGCTATTTCGTTCAGAACGGTGGCAATGTAGTCCTTGGCACTTATGCAGCAGGTCAGGATTTGTACTATTGCGATGGCTATTTTGCCGACAGCAAGGAGACATTGGAAAAGATTCCAGCATTGAAGAATACTGGTCAGGACATAACAGCCAAGACTACCATCTACAAAGGCGGTATTTGCTACTATGTTTACTGGATTAGAGAAATCACAGCCGGCGACCCGGTTAAGATGAACAATATGGAGTTCTGTATCGTTCGTAATACTGCATATTATGTAGGTATAGATAATGTTAAGGGCCTTGGCGCACCAACTGCAAGTAGTTCAATAATTGAGGGTGACCCAGATAAGGGACGCAACCTTCTTATCGATGTCACTATTCAGGTGTTCCCATGGATAAGAAACGAGCAGGGCTCAGTAGATATATATTCAGCAAAAGCAAGAAGATAAGATATGAAAAGACTTAAGAGTTTAATACTGATCGGTTTTAGCCTTCTTGGCTTGTCATCATGTTCAGACTTGATTTATGATGACTTGGATGACTGTCCTACAGGTGTGAGAGTAAATTTGGTGGGTATTCCGCTTACTCTTACTCCAACGGTAAATGGAACTCCATATAATGAAAAGAGCGGATACGACTACGCAAACGACGCAACGTTCTTTATCTACGACTCTAACAATACGCTTGTTCATATGTATAAACAGGCGGACTTGAAAGGTTCAAACTATCAGGTTACGATTCCTACTGGAGCAGGAAACTATTCGATATATTGTTGGACTGGTGGTAATATGTACGATTATAGCGGAACTGTTGCCGGCACGAGCACGAAGAACGACTTTGTATGCTCGTACTTGGGTGATGAAGCAAATAATGCAGCTGATGTTTTGCCACCTATGGGATACGGTAAGGTTGGAAGTGTTACTGTTACTGACCATGCAATAACAAATGTTAATATGGATCTTATCAGCAATAAGAAACTTATTACTGTAGTTTGTAGATATGCCTATTCGAACACAAGTGTTAGTGGCACACAAACTTCGACAGAAGCAAATATGTCAAACTTCAAATTTGGAATTGTCGGTGATAATCGCAGATTCAATACTGAAAATGAAGTTTTGCCAGTTGGAAGAAACTTTACATATCAACAGTTGACAACTTCATTTGTAAATATTATTAACGACGTTGATTTGAATGGTCAGTCTCATAGTTATGTCGTAAATAGTGTGTCTATGAATACATTGAGATTGGTGGATGGTGACAAGACATTGCGTCTGGTAATTAGGGATGAAGAAGATAATTATATTTGCGATTTGCCTATTGTTGAATATTTAGCAATGTTTGTTGCTGCAAAGAACCCGCTAAAAAATGTAAATATGACTGTTCAAGATTATCTTGATTATACAAATGAGTACGAAATTATCTTGAATTTGGTTGAGTCAAACACTCAGGAGGCTGGTGCAAAGTTCAGAGTTGGAAGCATTCAGATTGCCGACTGGATATTCAACAGCGTAAATCAGAATGGCGAACTCATCGACCATGTAAATACTCCGAAAGGAAACTAATGTTTTTCTATTAGAAAATCTGTTAGAAAAAGCATATCAGAAGCACTGCAAACAATGCGGTGCTTCTGCTTTTTTATGCTGGTGGGCATTTTTTTGAAAAAAACATGTAAAAATTTGTCAGTTAGCAGATAAAAGTGTAATTTTGCAACGACGATGAAATGAGGGGCTTGATTAAGTCTCTCATTTGTTTTTTAAAAGTTGTTAGATGATAGATAAGAACATTGTTAGAAATTTGGTAGAGGAGTGGCTCGAAGACAAAGAGTATTTCCTTGTAGACGTGATGGTTGATGCAAACAACAAGGTGGTTGTTGAAATTGACCATGCCGAAGGCGTATGGATTGAAGATTGCGTGGAGTTGAGCCGTTTTATCGAATCGCGCATGGACCGCGATGCTGAAGACTACGAACTTGAAGTCGGTTCGGCTGGTATAGGACAGCCGTTCAAGGTCGTTCAGCAATACATAAACCATGTTGGTAAGGAAGTTGAAGTCCTGACCAAGGAGGGAAAGAAACTGGTGGGTGTGCTAAAGAATGCCAACGACAGCCAGTTTGTTGTTTCCGTGCCTACAAAGGTAAAGGAAGAGGGCGCAAAACGCCCTAAGCTCGTTGATATCGACGAGACATTTACATACGATAATATAAAATATACAAAATATCTAATTAGTTTCAAGTAATAGTATGGCTAAGAAAGTAGAGACAATCAGTTTGATTGATACATTTGCAGATTTTAAGGAGACAAAGAATATCGACAGAACCACAATGGTGAGCGTCCTTGAGGAGAGCTTCCGTAGCGTTATTGCCAAGATGTTCGGTTCTGATGAGAACTACGATGTTATTGTGAACCCGGACAAGGGCGATTTCGAGATATACAGAAACCGTCAGGTCGTTGCCGACGACCAGCTTACAAATCCTAATGTTGAAATCTCGCTGACAGAGGCACACAAGATTGACCCTTCTTTCGAGATTGGTGAGGACGTGACAGACGAGGTTAACTTTGCCGACTTCGGTCGCCGTGCAATTCTTAACCTTCGCCAGACCCTTGCGTCTAAGATCCTTGAACTTGAGCACGACAGCCTGTTCAACAAGTACAAAGATCAGGTTGGAAAGATTGTAAGTGCCGAGGTTTATCAGATTTGGAAAAAAGACACATTGCTTCTCGACGACGAGGGTAATGAACTTCTGTTGCCTAAGACAGAGCAGATTCCGGGCGACTTCTACCGCAAGGGCGAGACCGTAAGAGCCGTTGTAGCGCGTGTTGACAATCCAAACAACAATCCGAAGATTATTCTTAGCCGTACATCTCCATTGTTCTTGGAACGCTTGCTCGAGATGGAAGTGCCTGAAATTGGCGAGGGCTTGATTACAATCAAGAAGATTGCGCGTATGCCGGGCGAGCGTGCAAAGGTTGCTGTTGAGAGCTACGATGAGCGCATCGACCCAATCGGCGCGTGCGTTGGTGTAAAGGGCTCACGTATCCACGGAATTGTCCGCGAACTTCGCAACGAGAATATTGATGTTATTTGTTATACCTCTGACCCACGCTTGTTCATTGAGCGTGCGTTGTCGCCAGCAGAAATCTCTTCTATCAACCTGAATGTTGAGGAGAAGAAGGCAGATGTTTACTTGCGTCCAGAAGAGGTCTCTTTGGCAATCGGTAAGAACGGTGTCAACATCAAGTTGGCATGCAGCCTTACTGAGTATACAATTGATGTGTTCCGCGAACTCGGCAACGAAAGCTCAGACGATGTCAAGCTCGATGAGTTCTCTGACGAGATCGACCAGTGGGTTATCGATGCCATCAAGAATATCGGTCTTGAGACAGCCGTTTCTGTAATCGAGGCCCCAAGAGATATGTTGGTTGAGAAAGCCGACCTTGAGGAGGAGACAGTGGATCACGTATTAGAGGTATTAAAAACAGAATTAGAGAAGAAGTAATATATGGCAGTAAGACTAAATAAAGTAGCAAAAGAATTGGGTGTGGGTATATCAACGTTGGTCGACCATCTGGCAAAGAAGGGCGTGACCATCGAGGCTAACCCGAATACTCAAATCTCCGACGAGCAGCACGACATT
Source organism: Bacteroides sp. Ga6A2 (assembly GCF_000702225.1). Lineage (NCBI taxonomy): Bacteria > Pseudomonadati > Bacteroidota > Bacteroidia > Bacteroidales > Bacteroidaceae > Bacteroides > Bacteroides sp. Ga6A2. The sequence continues at coordinate 94,032 of NZ_JNKX01000001.1, forward strand.
CTTGTTTCTGCATTCAGCAAAGACAAGGCACTTCGTGAGGCTGCCGACGAGAAGATTGCACAAGGACACAACAAGAGTAATAAGGCAAACAAGCAGACATCCGTGGCTATCGAAGGCTACGGAGAAAACTCACCTAAGAAAGAAGAGCCTAAGAAGGCTGAAAAGCCAGAAAAGGTAGAGGTTAAGAATGTTTCATCTATCAAGATTGTTGACAAAATCGATCTTGATGCTCTGAATAATAAGAAGGCAAAGCCAGCCGAGCCAAAGAAGCCAGAGGCTCCGGCTGAGAAGAAGGCTGAGAAAGCTGCTCCTGCACCAAAGGCCGAGCCAAAGAAGCCAGAGGTTGCTCCGAAGCCTGTTGTTGAGGCTCCAAAAGAGGAGAAGACTGAAAAGCCAGCCGCAGTTCATGTCGCTGAGGTTAAGCCAGCCGAGGAGAAGAAAGACGGCGAAGACCAGTCTGAGGAAGTATTCCGTCTGTACACATCGGCAGCTCCGACAAGCGGTCTGAAGGTTGTTGATAAAATCGACCTTAGTTCAATAAACCAGACAACCCGTCCTAAGAAGAAGAGCAAGGAGGAACGCAAGAAGGAGCGCGAGGACAAGATGCGCCAAAACGGCGGCGGTGTTCAGGGCAACGGCGATGGCAAGAAGAAAAAGCGCAATCGCATTGGTGTTGAACGTGTTGACATAAACGCAGTTGCACAGCAGAACAACGGAGCCAATGGCAAGAATGGCAACAAGAACAAGAATAATAACAACAGTAATAACAACAACGGAAACGGAAAGCATAACAAGAAGAAAAATGCTCCTGTTAAGCAAGAAGTTTCTGACGAAGATGTAGCAAAGCAGGTAAAGGAGACTCTTGCACGCCTTACAAACAAGAACAAGGGTAACAAGAGCGCCAAGTACCGCAAAGACAAGCGCGAGAACGCTCGTGCCGAAATGGAGGAGCGTCTGAACGAGGAGGCAGCAGAAAGCAAGATTCTGAAGCTTACCGAATTTGTGACAGCCAACGAGCTTGCTACAATGATGGACGTGCCTGTTACAAAGGTAATCGGTACATGTATGAGCGTCGGAATCATGGTTTCTATCAACCAGCGTCTTGATGCCGAGACCATCAATCTTGTTGCCGAGGAGTTTGGCTTCACAACCGAGTTCGTAAGTGCCGAGGTTGCCGAGGCTGTTAAGGAAGAAGAGGACAGAGAGGAAGACCTCGTTCCACGTGCTCCGGTAGTAACGGTGATGGGTCACGTTGACCATGGTAAGACATCGCTGCTCGATTACATCCGCAAGAGTAACGTAATTGCAGGCGAGGCCGGCGGAATCACACAGCACATCGGTGCATACAATGTGCTTCTTGAGGACGGTCGTCACATTACATTCCTCGATACTCCGGGACACGAGGCATTTACAGCGATGCGTGCACGCGGTGCTCAGGCTACCGACGTTGCAATTATCATCATCGCAGCCGACGACTCGATAATGCCAACAACACGCGAGGCTATTGCCCATGCAACTGCCGCAAACGTGCCAATGGTATTTGCCATCAACAAGATTGATAAGCCGGGAGCAAATCCCGACAAGATAAAGGAAGACCTTGCCAACATGAACTTCCTCGTAGAGGAGTGGGGCGGTAAGTATCAGAGTCAGGACATCAGTGCCAAGAAGGGTATCGGTGTAAAGGAACTGATGGAGAAGGTGCTTCTTGAGGCCGAGATGCTCGACCTTAAGGCCAACCCAAACCGCAAGGCAACTGGTACGGTCATCGAATCGGCTCTTGACAAGGGACGCGGATATGTATCAACAGTCCTCGTATCTAACGGAACTCTGAAGCAGGGAGATATCGTTCTTGCCGGAACAAGTTTCGGTCGTGTTAAGGCAATGTTCAACGAGCGTAACTCACGAATCAACGAGGCTGGTCCTGCTGTTCCTGCAATCATCCTTGGTCTGAACGGTGCTCCAACAGCGGGCGACACATTCCATGTGATGGAGAGCGAGCAGGAGGCACGCGAACTTGCCAACAAGCGCGAGCAGTTGCAGCGCGAGCAGGGATTGCGTACAACTGGCATGCTTACACTCGAGGAGATTGCACGCCGTCGTGCTCTTGGTGAGTTCCACGAGATGAACCTTATTGTTAAGGGTGACGTTGACGGTTCTGTCGAGGCTTTGAGCGATATGTTCATCAAACTTTCTACCGAGAAGGTTCAGGTAAACATTGTATCAAAGGGCGTAGGTCAGATTTCGGAGAACGATGTAACATTCGCAGCATCATCTCAGGCTGTAATCATCGGATTCCAGGTTCGTCCTTCGGGAGCAGCGCGCAAGTTGGCTGAGCAGCAGGGTGTAAACATCCGCACATACTCAGTCATCTACGATGCAATCGAGGAGGTTAAGTCGGCTATGGAAGGAATGCTTGAGAAGGAAGTACGCGAGCAGGTTACAGGTTTGCTCGAGGTTCGTCAGGTTTACCACATCAGCAAGGTCGGTACTGTTGCCGGTGCATACGTTGTTGACGGTAAGGTTGCACGTTCTAACAAGGCACGCCTTATCCGCGACGGCATCGTAATCTTCACGGGAGAAATCAATGCCCTGAAGCGATTCAAGGACGATGTCAAGGAAGTCTCTACTAACTTCGAGTGCGGTATCAGTCTGGTTGGATACAACGATATTCAGGAAGGCGATAACATTGAGACATTCGAGGAAATAGAGGTTAAGCAGAAACTTTAATTATCAAGGCTAAAATATTTTCTGGGTGTTTCTGTACGGAATTGTTTTCTGTACGGGGCACTCAGAAATTCTTTCTATTATATGGGATTCATAGATATCTGTTTGCTCACGGTTTTGTTTATAGGGGCGTTTAAAGGTTGGTGTTCAGGATTTTTCCGCGAGATAATATCAATGTCCGGATTCGTTATCGGACTGTTGTTTGCAGGCTCGCTCTATGCCGTTGTGGGCGATTATCTTGCTCCACGTCTTGGCTCGTCGGTGACAGGTGCTCATGTAATGGCTTTTGTGTTCATCTGGTTTGTTGTGCCGATGGTGCTTGGCTTCGTAGCCAACTTTATGAGTCGCACGATGAAGAAGCTGCATCTTGGCGGACTGAATTCAACACTCGGCGCGGCAGTTGGCATCTTTAAGTATCTGTTGCTTCTGAGTGCCGTGGTTAACGTGCTCGATTTCTGCACCCGTTTCGTTAAACTCTACAGCGACGATGCAAAGCAGGAATCTTTCCTTTACTATCCGGTTAAGAGTTTCATAAGCGTTATCGTTCCTGATAACATAACAAGTTCGGAGAGTGATGCAGAACCAGCCGATGGAAACAATCAGCAAACAGTTGAGAAAGAATAAGTTATTTTAACTCTATTATAAAATAATGGAAGAGAAGAATGAGTTTGTAAAGAAGGTTGCAAGTCAGAAGTACGAGTTTGGCTTTACAACTGATGTGCAGACCGAAATTATTGAAAAGGGTCTGAATGAGGATGTGGTCCGTCTGATTTCAGCAAAGAAGAATGAGCCCGAGTGGATGCTCGAATTCAGATTGCGCGCTTTCCGCCACTGGCTCACGCTCGAGCAGCCCGAGTGGGGACATCTTGATATGCCGGAAATCGACTATCAGGCAATCTCTTACTACGCTGACCCTACAAAGAAGAAGGATAACAGCGGACCAAAGACAACCGATGAGATAGACCCCGAGTTGATGAAGACATTCGACAAACTCGGTATTCCGCTCGAGGAGCGTCTGGCTCTTGCCGGAACAGCCGTAGATGCTGTAATGGACTCGGTCAGCGTTAAGACAACATTTAAGGAAACGCTTCTTGAGAAGGGCATAATTTTCTGTTCGATAAGCGAGGCTATACGCGAGCATCCCGATTTGGTGAAGCAATATCTTGGAAGCGTCGTTCCTTATCGCGACAACTATTTTGCAGCCCTTAACAGCGCGGTGTTCAGCGATGGTTCTTTCGTCTACATTCCGAAAGGCGTTCGCTGTCCGATGGAACTATCGACATATTTTCGCATCAATGCGCGCGAGACTGGTCAGTTTGAGCGCACGCTCATTGTCTGCGACGATGATGCCTATGTTTCTTATCTCGAAGGCTGTACCGCACCGATGCGCGACGAGAACCAGCTTCATGCAGCCATAGTAGAGATTGTGGTGAACGAGAATGCCGAGGTCAAGTACAGCACCGTTCAGAACTGGTATCCGGGCGATGAGAACGGCAAGGGCGGCGTGCTGAACCTCGTAACCAAGCGCGGACATCTTCGCGGAGCAAACAGCAAGCTTTCGTGGACTCAGGTAGAGACAGGCTCGGCCATCACGTGGAAGTATCCAAGTTGCGTGCTTCAGGGCGACAACTCTCAGGCTGAGTTTTATAGTGTGGCGGTAACAAACAACTATCAGCAGGCTGATACCGGCACAAAGATGATTCATATTGGCAAGAACACAAAGAGTACCATCATAAGCAAGGGAATCTCGGCAGGAAAGAGCCAGAACTCTTACCGCGGACTCGTAAAGGTGGGCACAAATGCCGACGGGGCGCGCAACTACAGTTCGTGCGACTCTCTGCTTCTTGGCAGCGAATGTGGTGCACATACATTCCCGTATATGGACATTCACAACAACACGGCCATTGTTGAGCACGAGGCAACCACCTCGAAAATCAGCGAAGACCAGTTGTTCTACTGCAACCAGCGAGGCATCTCTACCGAAGATGCCGTCGGACTGATTGTAAACGGCTATGCCAAGGAAGTGCTCAACAAACTGCCGATGGAGTTTGCCGTTGAGGCTCAGAAACTATTAAGCGTATCACTCGAGGGTACGGTTGGTTAAACATCATAATTATACACGATTATGTTAGAGATTAAAGATTTGCATGCCAGCATAAATGGCAAAGAGATATTGAAGGGGATAAATCTTACGATTAAGGACGGCGAGGTTCATGCTCTGATGGGACAGAACGGCGCAGGAAAGAGCACGCTCAGCAATGTTCTTGTGGGACATCCGGCATACGAGGTAACGCAAGGCGAGGCAATCTACAACGGTCAGGACTTGCTTAAGATGAAACCCGAGGAGCGTTCGCACGCAGGATTGTTCATGTCGTTCCAGACACCGATAGAGATTCCGGGCGTGTCGATGGTAAACTTCATGCGTGCCGCCGTAAACGAGAAGCGCAAGTACAAAGGCGAGGAACCACTCTCAGCAAGCGCATTCCTGAAATTGATGCGCGAGAAACGCGCTATCGTCGAACTTGACAGCAAACTTGCCAACCGTTCGGTAAACGAAGGCTTCAGCGGTGGCGAGAAGAAGCGTAACGAAATTTTCCAGATGGCTATGCTCGAACCGACATTTGCCATCCTCGACGAGACCGACTCTGGTCTTGACGTGGATGCCCTTCGCATTGTGGCCGAGGGATTCAACAAACTGCGCACTCCTCAGACAAGCGCGCTCGTAATCACTCACTATCAGCGTCTGCTCGATTATCTGAAGCCAGACATCATTCACGTTCTCATTGGCGGTCAGATTGTAAAGACCGGCGGTCCTGAACTGGCACTCGAAATTGACGAAAAGGGCTTCGACTGGATAAAGGCTGAGGCTGGTCTGTAATTTAATATCTATTAGATTATGGAGAAATTGAATAGCGAAAAACAATATATCGACCTCTTTCAGGAATGTAGCGGACTGATTGCCGAGCACAGTTCGGAGGTGATGAACGCATTGCGTGCCGAAGCCTTCGAGAAGTTCAGCAAGAACGGATTCCCTACACAGAAGGTGGAGCGATACAAATATACCGATGTTCCCGAGGCTTTCAAGCCCGACTATGGTCTGAATATCAAGCGACTGAACATTCCAGTTAATCCTGCCGATGTGTTCAAGTGCGACGTGCCTAACATGAGCACGCAACTCTACTTCGTCGTAAACGATGAGTTCTACACAAAGTCTATGCCAAAGGGTGGGCTTCCCGACGGTGTGATTGTAGGTTCGCTGCGCGAGGCAAGCAAGAAGCATCCCGAACTCGTGGCAAAGTATTACGGCAAACTTGCCGACACAAACGATTCGGTAACTGCCCTGAACACGATGCTTGCGCAAGACGGATTGTTCGTCTACGTTCCAAAGAACGTGGTTCTCGACAAGACGCTTCAGATTGTGAACATCCTTCGTGCTGATGTCGATTTCATGGCAAACCGCCGCGTCCTCATCGTTCTCGAAGAGAGCGCTCAGGCTCGAATCCTCTTCTGCGACCATGCTGCCGACGACCGCAACTTCCTCACTACTCAGGTTGTCGAGGTGTTTGCTGGCGAGAACAGTTCGCTCGACATCTACGAACTTGAGGAGACTCACGAGAAGAACAAGCGTTTCAGCAATCTGTATGTCGACCAAAAATCGTACAGCAACGTGCTTCACGATTCGATAACACTCTACAACGGAAGCACCCGCAACATGGCAGATTTCAACCTTAACGGTCAGGGTGCAGAGGTTCATTCTTACGGATGCGCCATTGCCGACAGCAGTCAGCATATAGACAATAACACGCTCATCTCACACAACGTTCCAAACTGTCAGAGCGACCAACTTTACAAGTACGTTCTCGACGACAAGGCGGTTGGCGCGTTTGCCGGTCGTATTCTGGTAAGGAAAGATGCACAGAAAACCGTTTCGCAAGAGACTAACAGCAACCTCTGCGTTTCGAAAGAAGCACGGATGTTTACTCAGCCGATGCTCGAGATTTATGCTGACGATGTGAAGTGCAGCCACGGTTCAACCGTAGGACAGCTCGATGAAATGGCACTTTTCTACATGCGTCAGCGAGGAATAAGCGAGGCCGAGGCACGACGACTTTTGCAGAATGCTTTCTGTAGTCAGGCTATTGAGCAGATAAGACTCGAACCGCTTCGCGACCGTCTGCACATGCTCGTAGACAAGCGTTTCCGTGGCGAACTGAACAAATGTGGCGGCTGCAAAGGCTGCAAATAAAAAAGACAAAACGAATTATGTACAACATAGACAAGGTACGTGCCGATTTCCCGATTCTTAGCCGACAGGTTTACGGCAAGCCTCTGGTTTATCTCGACAATGGTGCAACAACGCAGAAGCCGCGTTGCGTGGTCGACGCCATCTCCGAAGAATATTATTCGGTAAATGCCAATGTTCACCGAGGCGTTCATTTTCTGTCGCAGCAGGCAACCGAGTTGCACGAGCAGAGCCGCGAGACGGTGCGCCGCTTCATCAACGCCAAGAGCGTGGCAGAGATTATCTTCACGCGCGGCACAACCGAGAGCATCAACCTCGTTGTGTCAACCTTCGGCGATGCTTTCATGAAGGAGGGCGATGAGGTCATCGTTTCAGAGATGGAACATCACTCAAATATCGTCAGCTGGCAACTTCTTCAGGCTCGCAAGGCCATCAAGATAAAGGTTATTCCAATCGACGACAAGGGCGACCTTATTCTCGACGAATACGAAAAACTCTTCAGTGAGCGCACCAAGATTGTGTCGTTTGCACACGTCTCTAACGTGCTTGGAACGGTGAATCCGGCAAAAAAGATGATTGAGATTGCGCACAGCCACGGTGTTCCCGTGCTGCTCGACGGAGCACAGAGTACGCCTCACTTCAAGGTAGATATGCAAGATCTCGACTGCGATTTCTTCGCTTTCAGCGGTCATAAGATATACGGTCCTACGGGAATCGGCGTTCTGTACGGAAAGGAAGAATGGCTCGACAAACTGCCCCCTTACATGGGCGGTGGCGAGATGATTAAGAACGTATCGTTCGAGAAGACAACCTTTAACGAACTGCCGTTCAAGTTCGAGGCAGGAACGCCAGACTATGTGGCTTCTACCGGACTTGCCAAGGCGCTCGACTATGTGTCGGCTCTCGGCATGGACAACATTGAGGCTCACGAGCAGGAACTAACAAAATATGCCATGCAGAAGATGCAGGAGATTGATGGAATGCGCATTTTCGGAACATCGGAGCACAAAGATGCTGTAATCTCGTTCCTCGTTGGCGACATTCATCATCTTGATATGGGAACGCTTCTCGACCGACTTGGAGTTGCCGTCCGCACAGGACATCATTGCGCCGAGCCGCTCATGACTCGCCTTGGCATTTCGGGCACAATCCGAGCATCCTTCGGACTCTACAATACAAAAGAGGAAGTAGATGTGCTTGTTGCTGCCATTAACCGGACAAAAAATTTCTTCTGATGCTGTTGCCTTTTTTGCACGAAGGACTTGTTGAGGCTGGCTGCGACGAAGCTGGTCGCGGATGCCTTGCCGGAAGCGTTTATGCCGCTGCCGTAATCTTGCCGCCCGATTACAAAAATGAGCGTCTGAACGACAGCAAGCAGTTGACGGAGAAACAGCGTTACGCTTTGCGCGAGGACATCGTGCGCGATGCCTTGGCATGGGCAGTCGGCATCGTTACCGCCGAGGAGATTGACAAGATAAACATCCTCAATTCGTCCATACTGGCAATGCACCGTGCGCTCGACCAACTGAAACTGCGCCCCGAGGCTGTCATCGTAGACGGAAACAAGTTCAAGCCTTATCGTGACCTTCCATACAAGACCGTGGTTAAGGGCGATGGCAAATATCTGTCGATAGCTGCGGCAAGCATTCTTGCCAAGACCTTCCGCGACGACTATATGAACGCTCTCGATGCCGAATATCCCGTATATCAGTGGAAGAAGAACAAGGGCTACCCAACAAAGGCGCATCGCCTTGCCATAAAGGAGCACGGCACAAGCCCTTATCACCGAATGACGTTCAATCTGCTTGGCGATTATCGGCAGTTAGAATTATTTTGAGTGAATAATAAAAAAGCTGCGTTGTTGATGTCACAAAAATTAAGGTAAGGTGTCATATACGTGAAGACTCTGTACCATAGAGTCTGAAATATCAATAATTTTTAAATCACAAACAAAAATGAAAAAAATCGTAATTATGTTCATGGCTGCTGCTCTGTTCGTGGCATCGGCAAACGCTCAGGACTGTAAGAAGAAGTGCGACAAGGCTAAGACTGAATGTTGCGCAAAGAAAGATGCCAAGTGTTGCGACAAGGCTGATGCCAAGTGCTGCAAAGCCGAGAATAAGTGTGACAAGGCTAGTGACAAGTGCGCTAAGGCTGATGCCAAGTGCTGCAAGGGCGAGAAGAAATGCGCAAAGAAGACTGATGCCAACACTGGCGCATCAACTCAGAACAGAAAGTAAATTCAGCCAATCATAGCAGAAATTACTGAAGAATATAAACCGTCAAGGTCGGATTTCAACTGCGAAATTCGACCTTGATTGTTTTTTCCTTAACATGAGGTCTTCGGAAAAGACAGCAAAAACTGAAAAGATTATATTTTGTCAGAAAAATGAAAAATGATAACTTTGCAGTTGTTTAAGTGTAATTTGTAAAAACAAAATAAATGTTCGATTTTTTTCTTAATTTGTTTGGGCTGAAAAAGCCTGATGGTGTTTTTGTTCTGAAAGACATTGACGATGAGAAAACAGTGCTAAGTGCCTTTAGATATAGAGATTGCTGGATAAAGTGCTACCGTAAAGGAAGACGCTATATTGTGGCTCTCTATTCTGTCAAAGCAGATGAATATATAAATGATTTCGATTTTATGTTGTCATGTTATCGTGGTAAGGATTTTTGTGCTTATTTCGACAGTTCTTTAATAGACTCTTTGCCAAAAGGACAAATGGCATATCTTACAGTAGACAGAAGACAAAGAAAATCTTGCGACGAATATTTGTCATTCTTCAGGGTAGTTACTCAGGATGGACAAAATTTTGAAGAAACAAAAATCGATGGTCAGTCTTTTGTTCCAAGTACTTATTTCCAGACCTTTCAGGCTATCGATTTAAAACAGGAACTTTTCGGAGCACAGAAAGTAAAAGACAAGTGGAAGGAATATGAGTATTTCCCCTTAATTAATTTCTTACGACGCGTTTTTATGAGAACTTTCTGCGGAGAAAAAGATAATGAATTTGAAGACGAAGATGAGAAACATGTAACATTCGAAGGTGTAGAACCAAGCAAGAATCAGAAGTTGATTGTTGCTGAGAATATCGATATTGATAAGCTGAAAAAAGAGTTTGAAGAGGATTTCGAAAATTTTTCTATTTATACAGGGTATGATGTGGAATTGCTTGAAGTCTCGAAAGATAAGTATTTCATCCGTTTCCCCAAGGGAATCAGCACTGATGTTTTTTTGGACTATTTACAAAGTGTAGATGACGCGTATGGATTGTCAAAGCCAAGTGATTTCGCTTGTTATGCCTATCTTGAAACTCATAAACTGAAAAATGTAACTGGCAGTCTCTGCATGCTTTGTGTTGATGGAGATGGCTATGATTTTGTTTTAAGCGATGACGGAAAAGCATGGGCTACATCAGTGGAGGAAAATAAAGTGTGTGAAATAAACCGTTATAGTGTCTATAAAGAAATTCCATGCACAAAATATAGTTATAAGCCTTATCCAGCTGAAGAATTGGCTAATGCAAAGGTGGTAGCAACCTACAAAGGAGAAGATGAATATCCAGATCAAGATGAACTTTGGGACAAATAGCCAAGTTTAATGCTTCTTGCAATCTCCACTCAGCAAATAAACGGCAAGTCGCTCGGCAAAACCGAGATACAGATAAAACGCAACTCTTTTTGATGCGTTTTTTTAGTGTTATCAGGCTCTCAATTCGTTAAATAATAGTATTTTTGCAGCCGTAAAGTAAACAAATAAAAAATATAATATAGATATGGCAAAGAAAGCACTTCTGATGATCCTCGACGGATGGGGCATCGGTAACCACGGTAAGGGTGACGTAATCTTCAACACCCCAACTCCTTTTATGGATTATCTTAACAAGACATACCCAAACTCACAGCTTCAGGCAAGTGGCGAGAATGTTGGTCTGCCAGACGGACAGATGGGTAACTCTGAGGTTGGTCACCTTAATATCGGTGCCGGCCGTGTGGTTTATCAGGATCTTGTAAAGATTAACCGCGCATGTGCCGATAAGAGCATCATGCAGAATCCTGAGGTTGTATCGGCTTTCACTTACGCTAAGGAGAACGGCAAGAACATCCACTTCATGGGTCTTACTTCAACTGGTGGCGTACACTCTTCACTTAACCATCTGTTCACTCTTTGCGACATTGCAAAGGAGTACGGACTCGACGGAAAGACATTCATCCATTGCTTTATGGACGGTCGTGATACCGATCCAAAGAGCGGTAAGGGCTTCATAGAGCAGCTTTTGGCTCACACAGAGAAGAGCGCAGGTCAGATTGCATCAATCGTTGGTCGTTTCTATGCAATGGACCGCGACAAGCGTTGGAATCGCGTTAAGATTGCTTACGACCTGATTGTTAACGGCATCGGTACAAAGGCAACAGACCTTGTTAAGGCTATGCAGGACAGCTACGACAAGGACGGCGTAAACGACTACAAGGGTACAGACGAGTTCATCGAGCCAATCGTAAACGCTAATGTAGATGGTAGAATTAAGGAAGGCGATGTCGTTATCTTCTTCAACTACCGCAACGACCGTGCAAAGGAGCTTACTCAGGTTCTCTCTCAGCAGGATATGCCAGAAGAGGGCATGAAGACAATTCCGGGCATCCAGTACTACTGCATGACTCCATACGATCCTAACTTCAAGAACGTTCACATCCTCTTCCCAAAGGAGAACGTGCAGAACACTCTTGGCGAGTATCTTGCAAGCAAGGGCTTGAAGCAGCTTCACACAGCCGAGACAGAGAAGTATGCTCACGTTACATTCTTCTTCAACGGTGGTAGAGAGGCTCCATACGATAACGAGGAGCGTACTCTCGTTGCTTCTCCAAAGGTTGCAACTTACGACTTGCAGCCAGAGATGAGCGCATTCGAGGTTAAGGACAAGCTCGTTGCTTCAATCAACGAGAATAAGTTCGACTTCATCGTTGTAAACTTCGCTAACGGCGATATGGTAGGTCACACAGGCATCTACAGCGCAATAGAGAAGGCTGTAACAGCCGTTGACGCTTGCGTTAAGGATGTTATCGAGGCTGCCGTTGCTAACGACTATGAGGCTGTAATCATTGCCGACCACGGAAATGCCGACAACGCAATCAATCCTGACGGCACTCCAAACACCGCTCACTCACTTAATCCTGTTCCGTTCATTTACGTTACACAGAACAAGGATGCAAAGGTAGAGAACGGTATTCTAGCCGATGTTGCTCCATCAATCTTGCACATCATGGGACTTGAGCAGCCAGCCGACATGACAGGTCATTGCCTTATTAAGTAAAAGTCAAAATAAGTCTTAAAGATAATGCTCCCTTCGGTTTCGCGTCCGAAGGGAGTTTTTTATATTAATAAATCTTAATAAATCGTTCGTTTTTCGCATATTTTGCAGGAAAAATGTATCTTTGCTATCTGAACATTCTTAAGCATTAATTATGAAAAGATTTCATATATTTCTATCGGTTTTCATGACGTTTAGCGCGGCGTTGAATGCCCAGTTGCCAACTCCGTCGCTTTCCGGCGATGTAAAGCAGATTTCCGTTCCGGAGGACTGCGACATCTCACCGGTTCACAACGGACTGATTAAGGTTACCGACCTTTCAACACTTTCGTGTGGATTCGTCAATCTGAAGGGCGAATACGTCTATCCCGTTAAGTTCTATTGCGAGAACAACGTAGACAGCGAATTCAGTGGCGGATGCGTGGTTAGAGAGCAGAACGGCAGATGGGCGGTGCTCGACACCCTTGGACACGTTGCCGAACTGCCAGCCGAATGTAAGTATGTTACCGATTTTGTAGATGGCGTGGCTCTTGTGTGGAACGAGGTGAGAGAGCACAACAAGGCAAAGGTTACGATATATTTCGTAAACGACAAGGGAGAGAAAGTTTTTCCTAACTTTGAACAGTCTGTTGTCGGTCCAAGTTATCGCGAGTTTGTAAAGCCCGGAAAACTTAACGAGCAGCGTCGTGCCTACTACGATTTCAACGCAAAACTTTGGGGCTACATGAATGACAAGGGCGAGGTGGCTATCAAGCCGCGCTTTGCCAATGCACTTGCCTTCAGCGAGGGCATGGCTGCCGTTCTCGATGCAAACACAAAACTTTGGGGCTTCATCAACCGTCAGGGCGAGCAGGTTATTCCCCCTACATACAAGGCTTTTCCGGGACAGTTCTCAGAGGGCTTCTGCCCGGTTCTGTTAGAGGATAACCGCACGACGGCTTACATAGACAAAACTGGAAAGATTGTTAACCAGAACTTCGTAAACGGAAGCGGATTCTGCTACGGTTATGCCATTGTGGGCAAACGCGAGGGACTTGGCATCAGATACATCACCGTTGATAAGGACTTCAGCGAACGTCTTACGCTCGACGGTGTGATGGCTTTTCCGACAGACAGCAAGAACCTTACGCGTGGGCATCAGTTCAGCGACGGAATGACGATAATTCAGGGCAAGATTTACAGTTCGTCGGGCGCAGTTGCAATCCAAGGCAACGAGATGGACGATGAATTCAAGCCATTCTCCGAGCAGGGTCTGGCGTTCTGCAAAACTAAAATCGGCGGTGCCGAGAAGATTGGTTTCATTAACCGAGAGGCTAAGTTTGTAGTTGTATTCAACAAAGACGGAAAGCATTCAAAATAAAGTATGATACCCGTAGGACTAAGATTATCGCGCTGCTTCGCATCGGTTCTGATGTTTGTGTTGCTGTCATCGTCTGCTTTCGCACAGCGAGGACAGTCGCCCGAGGATATAGCCTTGGCCCGCAAGAAATTCACGTCTCCGCTAAAGGAGGTAAAGATTACGCGAAGAGTATCATATCTCATAATCAACAAAGAACTGGCAGAGAATTATCTGAGCAAGGATTTGCTTGGCGATGACCTTGCCATGACGCAGAACGATTGGCTGCCGCTGTGCTACATGTGCATCGAGGACTTCAACAAACTGATTGATGCCAACGCTAAAATCACGGCTGCCGAGGCTCACAATGCCGTTCTTGAGGCACAGCGATACAAAGGTCTTTTCTTGAAGAAGATAAACGAGTATCAGACATGGCTCGATGTTTCACGAAAAAGAACCATTGAGGATGACGAGCTCGACCCGATAGGCAACGAAACGCCCGAGAAGAAAAAGCGCATATTCGAAGACCGCGCAATGCTGAAGGGTATTTTGAATGCCGATTCTGTGGTTCATATCCTCACATCGGTTTCTCGCGAGGAATTATACAAAAAATACAGAACGCGCTTCGTAAAGTATGACGACGAGAAAAAGAAAGACTATGCCGAGATGGACGGCGTGCCAATCACGTTCAAATATGACCGATATCTTAACAACTGTACCGAGGTATCGTTCAAGCTAAGCGGAAACAGAAACTCAACGTTCCTTTACAGCCTTATGAGCAAGACTTGTCCGTTCAAGTACGTAAGTCGCTCAAAATCGCACACAATGAAGCTTACGCAGTACGGCTCGCAGTGGGTCGACGGCGAGGTTACTATTTATCAGTACAAGGATTTTGTCTGCAAGGCGTTCGATAACGGTAATACCATCGAATACACATTCTACAAGAAGGTTGTAATAAAGAAGAAAACATTCTAAATTCATAATATGATTCAGATTGATGATGTTGTTGTATCTCTTGATTGTTTGAGAGAGAAGTTCTGCTGCGACATTTCGGCTTGTCATGGCGAATGTTGCATCGAGGGCGATGCTGGTGCTCCCGTAGAGCAGGAAGAGGTTGAGAAACTCGAAGAGGTGCTTCCCGAGATATGGAACGACCTCTCGGCTGCGGCGCAGGCTGTTATCGACAAGCAAGGGGTTGTTTATGTTGATGAGGAAGGCGATTTGGTTACATCTATCGTAAACGGCAAGGATTGCGTTTTTACCTGCTACGACGATAAAGGAACATGCTATTGCGCCATCGAGAAGGCTTATCGCGAGGGCAGAGTGAACTTTTACAAGCCAGTATCGTGCCACCTTTATCCCATCAGAGTGGGCGATTACGGACCGTATAAGGCCCTTAACTATCATCGGTGGGATGTATGTAAGGTTGCCGTGCTAAAAGGTCAGCAGGCGGACGTTCCGGTATATAAATTTTTGAAAGAACCTCTAATCCGCAAGTTCGGTCAGGGTTGGTACGACGAACTCTGCGATGCCGCTGAGGAACTGAAGAAGCAAAAATACATTTAGACAAACAGATATAACGATGTCGGATTCTGAGACGAAAACAGAATCCGACATTGTTTTTTTTCGTGCCCTATATAAAACGATTTGCGCTGGCTCAAGAATCACTTCTGAAGCCAGCGCGAGAATATATGTAAGATTTGAATGATAGTTGTCTACCTATTATTAAGCATCAATATTTGCGTATGTTGCGTTCTTTTCGATGAATTCGCGACGCGGGCCAACATCCTCGCCCATAAGCATTGAGAAGATGTAGTCTGCTTCCGCAGCGTTCTCTATTGTCACCTGCTTCAGAATACGCGTTTCTGGGTTCATTGTTGTCTCCCAGAGTTGTTCTGGGTTCATCTCTCCCAAACCTTTGTATCGCTGTGTGTGGATGCCGTTTTCGCTACCATTACCATATTTTGCGATGAAAGCTTCGCGCTCCTCGTCGGTATAGCAATATTCCTTAATCTTTCCCTTTGTGCAGAGATAGAGCGGTGGGGTAGCGATGTAAAGGTGTCCAGCCTCGATAAGCTGAGGCATATAGCGGTAGAACAATGTCATGATAAGCGTGTCGATGTGAGAACCATCGACATCGGCATCGGTCATGATGATTGTCTTCCAGTATTTCAGTTTTTCGATGTTGGCCTCCTTGCTGTCGCCGTTTACTCCGAATCGGATGCCGAGAGATGTGATGATGTTGTTCACCTCATCGCTCTCGAAAGCCTTGTGCCACATAGCCTTCTCTACGTTAAGAATCTTACCGCGGAGAGGAAGGATAGCCTGTGTACGACGGCTACGACCCTGTTTTGCCGAACCGCCCGCAGAATCTCCCTCGACAAGGAACAACTCACACTCTTCTGGATTCTTGCTCGAACAGTCGGCCAACTTGCCCGGCAGACCGCCGCCGCTCATCGGGCTCTTGCGCTGTACGCTCTCGCGTGCCTTGCGTGCAGCAACGCGCGCTGTAGCAGCAAGAACAACCTTGTCTACAATCAGTTTTGCCTCTTTCGGATGCTCCTCCAAATAGTAGTTCAGAGCTTCGCCAACGGCCTGCTGAACGGCTCCGGCAACCTCGTTGTTACCCAATTTGGTCTTTGTCTGGCCCTCGAACTGAGGCTCAGCAACCTTGATTGAGATAACGGCTGTAAGTCCCTCGCGGAAGTCCTCACCGCTGATTTCAACCTTGTTCTTCTCGAGTTTTTCAAGTTCCTTCTGACATTGCTCCTCTGCATATTTCTTTAGCGAGCGAGTAAGTGCCATGCGGAATCCCATAAGGTGAGTACCGCCCTCGATTGTGTTGATGTTGTTGACGTATGAGTGGATATTCTCGCTGTAGCCTGTGTTGTACATTATGGCTACTTCGATAGGAATATTCTGTTTTTCTGTGTTCAAGTAGATAACATCGTCGAACAGATGGATTCGGCTTGAATCAACGTAGCGTACAAACTCCTTCAGTCCGTCCTTTGAGTGGAAAGTCTCTGTTCTAATGTTGCCTTCCTCGTCTTTGCGTAAATCGGTAAGTGTGATTGTGATACCTGCGTTGAGGAATGCGAGTTCGCGCATACGGTTAGCCAGAATATCATATTTGTATTCTGTTGTGATGAAGATGCTTCCGTCTGGCCAGAACTGCTGACGTGTACCTGTCTTGTCGGTAGTGCCCACTTCCTTTACAGGGTAGAGAGGCTTGCCTGTCTCGTATTCCTGCTGATAAATCTTGCCGTTACGAAATACCTGCGATGTCATGTGTGTAGAAAGAGCGTTTACGCAAGATACACCAACGCCGTGCAAACCTCCGGAAACCTTATATGAGCCCTTGTCGAACTTACCTCCGGCATGAAGCACAGTCATAACTACTTCGAGTGCCGACTTGTGCTCTTTCGGATGCATGTCAACCGGTATACCGCGTCCGTTGTCTTCTACTATAATTGAGTTGTCTTCGCATATTGTAACCTCTATGTGAGTACAATATCCAGCCAATGCTTCGTCGATAGAGTTGTCTACTGTTTCGTAAACCAAATGATGGAGACCTTTCTCGCTGATGTCTCCGATATACATAGCGGGTCTTTTGCGGACAGCCTCAAGTCCTTCCAAGACCTGAATACTACTGCCGGTATATCCGCCATTATTGTTCTGTTCTTCTGCCATTTTGTAGCTTTCAAAAATTTTCAGCAAAGTTACTAAAAAACATTGAAATAGAGAAATGAAAAATGCCTAAAAAACCTTAAATAATAAGCAGATAGGATGTGTTTTTCGGAGGTGGCGTAAATATACAACAAATGGCCGAATTCAATAGAATTCAGCCATTGTTATTCTTCTTGAAAAGAGTGGAATTTAAGCCAGCTTGTTGATGTAGATAGCAAGCTTAGACTTCAGATTAGCTGCCTTGTTAGCATGGATGATGTTAATCTTAGCCAACTTGTCCAGAGTCTTCTGCATAGCAGGGTAGAGAGCCTGTGCCTCAGCCTTATCTGTAGTAGCGCGAAGCTTACGAACAGCGTTACGCATAGTCTTTGCGTAGTATCTGTTGTGAGCGCGACGCTTCTCCTCTTCTCTGATTCTCTTAATTGATGATTTGTGATTTGCCATTTCGACTAATCTTTTACTTGTTGTGAATTGTTATTATTGTAGTCCCTAGGAGAGTCGAACTCCTCTTTAGAGAATGAAAATCTCTCGTCCTAACCGATAGACGAAGGGACCGTTTATCTTCTTAGCGGTTGCAAAGATACGGCGAGTTTTTCAATTATGCAAAAAAAACTGAAAGAAAATTAGTTTTTGTGTCAAAAAATGCCTCAAAAAACTCTGTTTACGCCCTTTTTTAGTAGTTTTGTGCGTAAATTTGGTATCATGCTGCAAAAAACAAAGGGAATAGTTCTGCATGTTTTGAAGTATGCCGACGCATCTCTAATCGTTGATGTATATACCGAGAGGTTTGGGCGACTGGCTTTTTCTGTGCGTATGTCAAAGTCGAAAAGAAGTCAGGTCAGGACTTCGCTCTTCCAGCCGCTCGCGCTGCTCGACATGGAGATTGACTACAAGCCGAACCGGCAGCTTCAGCGGGTGCAGAGTATGGCTTCGGAATATCCGTACAGTACAATTCCGTATAATCCGGTTAAGTCGACCATTGCGATGTATCTTTCAGAGGTGCTTTATCGCATTATTAAGGAGCAGGTTAGCGACGAGCGTCTGTTCTCTTACCTTTATTATTCTCTGTTGTGGCTCGATAGGGCAGAACGTGGCATTGCCAACTTTCACCTTGTATTCATGATGCGTCTTTCGCGGTTCTTAGGCATCTATCCTAATCTCGACGATTTCAGCAGCAGCAGTTTCTTCGATATGCGCAACTCGTGCTTTACGCCGATGCTGCCGGGACATTCGCAGTATCTAATACCATCCGAGGCATCGAAACTTCCGCTGCTTCTGAGGATGAACTACGACACGATGTATCTGTTTTCATTCACTCGCAGTGAAAGAGACCGATGCCTCGAACTTATTAGTGACTATTATCGGCTTCACATTGCTGATTTTGCCGAGATTAAGTCGTATGAGATTTTGAAAGAAGTCTTTTCTTAGGCGAGAAGGCTCTTTACAACGGCTGAGATTGCCTTGCCGTCGGCTTTTCCTGCAAGTTTCTTGCTTGCCGTGCCCATAACCTTGCCCATGTCTTTAGCTGATGTTGCGCCAACCTCGGCAATGATTTCCTTCAGGGCTGCTTCGAGTTCTTCTGGACTCATCTGCTTTGGCAGGTAGCCCTCGATTACTCTGACCTGTGCAAGTTCTTCCTCAGCCAAGTCCTCACGACCTTTCTCCTTGTAAAGATTAGCCGATTCTGTTCCCTGCTTTGCCAATTTCTGAAGAATCTTAAGGGCTGCATCGTCCTCGAGAGTATCGTTTGCTCCCGGAGCAGTCTTTGCCTCGATGAAGTATTTCTTTATGTTGCGCAAGGTCTCGAGTCTTACCTTGTCCTTTGCCTTCATTGCTTCTTTGATGTCATTGCTGACCTGATCGAATAGTGCCATAATTGCTGTAATTTTTTATGTTGATTTTTATAAGAATCTGATTGTTCCGTCGTCGGCAACAGGATCTTCCGTAACCTGATTGTTGGTTGTTGTGACAGACTGGCGCTGCTTTATGCTGTTCAGCGTCTTGATGTCGCGCTTGTAGGC
Organism: Bacteroides sp. Ga6A2; assembly: GCF_000702225.1. NCBI lineage: Bacteria > Pseudomonadati > Bacteroidota > Bacteroidia > Bacteroidales > Bacteroidaceae > Bacteroides > Bacteroides sp. Ga6A2. The sequence continues at coordinate 113,352 of NZ_JNKX01000001.1, forward strand.
TGGCGAGTTCTCCACGTCGCTGACGATATTGTCATCGTCGAGGTCTTCGGGGTTGAAGATGAACAACTGATATTCCTTGTTGCCCTTCTGACCAAGACCGCGATAGTATTTGTCGATGGTGTCGCTCATTCGAGCCTCGTCGATGCCCTGTCCGTTTATTGCCTCCTTTGTGCCGAAGCCCGATGCCAGAACTGTGATTCTGACCTTGTCGCCAAGTGTCGGGTCGTCGTAGAGTCCCCATTTGCAGACGTAATCGTCTTCGAGGTTGTCCATAAACTCGTGTATTTCGTCCATCTCGTCGGTGCGTAGACCCGTATTGTCGTCGCCGCTGCTGGCAATGTTGAGCAGAATGCGCTGCGCCTTCCAAATCTCGTTGTCATTCAGAAGCGGAGATTTCAGAGCCTCGTCGATGGCTTTTCTTATTCTGTTGTCGCCCGAAGCCTCGCCGGTACTCATAAGTGCCACGCCGCCGTTTCGGAGAATGGTGCACACATCGTTAAAATCGAGGTTGATTGTACCGTGCATGTTAATGATGTCGGCAATGCTTTTCGCTGCGGTTGTAAGCACGTTGTTGGCATATTTGAAGCCGTTGTTCAGCGTTACGCCCGGATAAACCTTGCTTATTCGCTCATTGTTTATGATAAGCAGGGCATCAACATTTTTGCTGAGTTCCTCAACACCTTCGATAGCCTGATTGATTTTTCTCTTTCCTTCCCACATGAACGGAATGGTAACTATGCCCACGGTGAGGATGTCTTTCTCTTTTGCAGCCTTGGCTATTACAGGCGCAGCACCTGTTCCGGTTCCGCCGCCCATGCCGGCTGTGATGAATACCATTCGTGTGCCGTCGCTCAGCATCTTGTTTATGTCTTCGAGGGTAGCCTCTGCCTCGGCACGACCTTTGTTAGGGTTGTTTCCTGCTCCAAGACCTTCGACGCCGAGTTGCAGCTTGCGGGTGATAGGGGAGTCGTCGAGAGCCTTCTTATCGGTATTACAAACCACGAACGAAACGTCGTTTATTCCCGTCTGATACATCTGCTTTATGGCGTTGCCGCCACCGCCGCCAACGCCAATAACCTTGATTATCGGAGCATCTTCGGGATGATCGAGGACGAATGAATTCATAAAATCATCGTCGTTTATGTTGAAATCTATATTTGGCATAATTGGTTAAATCAAATGTTAATTATTAGGTTCATCTACCTCCTCGGTGACGACGTCGGTTAGAGTTTGGATGCCTTTTTTCAGTTTGTCAAAGAAAGGATTACCGTTTTTCTTCTTTGTTGCAGAATGTTTATGCTCTTCTGGTTCAGCTGCCTTTGGTTTGAATACTGGTTCCGGCTTTGGTTCTGGTTGAGGCTCAGGCATTGGTGTTTCTACAAAGCTGACAACCTCGGGTTCTTTTTCGTGAACAGGCTCTGGCTGAACAAAGTGTTCTGGCTCTCTCTGAATTACCTGTTCAACAGCCGGCTTAGGCTCTTCGGTAACGATTGGTCTTGGCTTGATAACCAGTTCCTCTGTGAATTTAGGAGACTCGTACACCTGCTTTGGCTCTGGTAGAGGCTCTGGTTCAAGTTCCGGCTCAGGAACAAATGGTTGGACATCCTCAGGATATGGCTGAGAATCTGGCTTTGGTTCTTTTCCGTCGAACATATTGTCCATGTCACCAGCCTTTACCATTGCGTTGCAGTTCTCGGTTGTCTTCTTTGCTGCAAGAAGCGCGAGCGCAGGAAGATAAACGAAGTCCTCGCACTTGTCGAAATCCTCGCTTATAGAACTTATGTTGATGAAGTTCTGCTGTGCGTTTCTGATTTTTACGTTGTAGATGTTTTTCTGAATGGCTGTCTCGAGAGCTTTCAGAACTGAGCCACGGCCAGTTATGATGATTCCGCCGAGCAGTTCGTTGATGCTGAAGCCCGACAGTTCAATCTGGTGTGTTACGTTTAGCAGGATCTCCTTGATTCGTGCCTCTACCACAGGCTGAAGTTCGCTCGACTTGTATTCAATATCATTGATAATGAACACCTTGTCGTCCTCCTGCTCGTTCTCGTCGGTAAGGGCAAGAGCCTGCTCGCACTTGAATGCCTCGGACCAGTCGTAGTCAATCTGCATTCCGTTGTCGAAATCCTTGTTTATGGTGTTGCTTCCGAGCGGAATTACTGCCAAGTGACGAAGGATGTTGTTGCGGTAGATGCTGACGGTTGTGGTCTCTGCACCAAAGTCGATGAGGATACACCCCGAGCGTTTCTCGTCTTCGGTAAGAAGATTCTCGCCGAGCACCAGCGGAATAAGTCGGGTGTCGGCAATGCTTACGTTAGCATCCTTGAAACTGTTCCACACTCTGTCTCTCAGGCGTGGATTGGCAATTACGTTGATATATTCGCATCGGATACTCTTTCCTTCTGTTCCTACAGGGTCGGTAGTAAGGTCTGAGCCGATTTTGTATTCTTGGCTTATAACGTTGAAAACCTCAGCGTTAGGATAAGTTACGTTCTCACTTTCGTTCTGCATCGACTTGACAATCTTGCGGTCGATTTTTGTAGAACTTACGAAAACTTTGCTGACTGTGTTTTTCACCGAGCGTATAGACTGGCCTCCGATGCCAACATATACCTTTGATATTTTTCCTAGGTCTCTAAAGGCAAGTTGCTTGTCAAGTTTGGTCTTGATAGATCTGATGCAGTTGGCTGTTTTGTCTATATTTGAAACAACACCTTTTCTTATGCAGCCGTTGCTCTGTTCGGTTGCATAAGCCAACACCTTAACACCGTCGGGCTCCTTTCGTCCTACGATGCCGACTATCTGTGATGTTCCCAGTGTTATTGCAGCTATAAAATCTTTTGCCATATATATGTTATTCTTTATTTGTACAAATTATTTGGTTGTCAAATTCAAGGTTTATCATCGAGTATCTGTCCCATCCAACCTTGCCGAGTATTTTTTTGTAGAACTGTTTGAGACGTGTGAGTTTCTCTTCCAAGTTCTCGCCCTTGCCCAGAAGGACTATGTGGTCGCCCACTCGTGGAATCAACTGTATCTCGCGGCTGGCAGTAACATTTATCTGCTCTATCTGGCAGTCCCAGAAATTGTCTTCCTGAATGATGTTAGCCAGTTCGAGAATCTCCTTCTTTGCGAGCTTGCGGTCTATGTTGCCTGTGGCAATCACGATGTCTGCCGGATGTCCTTTGCTCGAGAGAACGAAGCCGTTGTGGTCGAGATAGTAGTCTTCGCCGTTGTTCGACATTATTCTCACTATCGGTTTCTTCTGCGTTGCCTCGATTATAACCTTTCCGTTTGGTGTCTTGTAGCAGTTTGCCGTGTTGATGTACGGCTGCCGCAGCAGTACGGCTTCTATCGCCTTGCAGTCGATTCGGCTGATTCTCTCACCCTGCGGATACATCTTTGCCGACTTCAGCAGCATCTTTACGTTTGATGACGTGATGTAGTCGAGCTGCGCGCTGTCCTTGACTGTTATCTCAATTTGCGAGCAGACGGTTATTTTGCTTTGGTCGTCGGTTTTGAACAGGGCAAAAACCAGATATGTTATCAGCGCAACCAGAAGCAGAACTTGCAGAATGATTTTCAGCTTCTTATTCCACATTTCGGGCTCTTATCTTTTTGACAGAATCTCTGTTATCTCAGGAACAAGATTCTCGATGTCGCCTGCTCCGAGCGAGATGAGCACGTCGAACTCGTTGTTCTTGATGATGTCGATAATCTCGTCTCTGTGGCACATCTGCTTCTTTATTCCCGGCCGCAGATTGTTGTATATCAACTCGCTTGTAACGCCCGGAATAGGCTGTTCGCGCGCTGGATAGATGTCGACCAAGATAACCTCGTCGAGAAGTGACAGACTGCTAGCGAAATCCTTGTAGAAATCGCGTGTGCGTGTGTACAAGTGCGGTTGGAAGAGGGCTGTAACCTTGCGGTTCTTGTACAGTTCCTTTATTGAAAGCGCGCTCTGCTTAATTTCAGCAGGGTGGTGCGCATAGTCGCTCAGGAACACAATCTTGTCGTTTTTAATCTTGAAGTCGAAACGGCGGTCAACGCCTCCGAACGACAACATTCCGGCTTTAATTTCCTCGTTTGATACTCCGCTCATCTGTGCAAGAGCCATTGCTGCGATTCCGTTCTCGATGTTGATGCTTACCGGAACGCCAAGCTGAATGTCCTTGATGTTGCCGAATGGCGAAACAAAGTCGAAGAAAATCTCGCCGTTGCCGATGCGTATGTTCTCGGCGTGGAAGTCGCCCTCGTCGCGGCTGTATTCGTATAGTCTTACTCCATCCTGCAAAGCCGGCTTCATTTCAAGCCCCTTGTGAAGGATTAGTGCGCCGCCCGGCTGAATGAGCGATGTGTATTTGGTGAAACTCTCAAGATAAGCGTTCTTTGTTCCGTAGATGTCCAGATGGTCTGGGTCGGTTGCGGTGATTACGCTTATGAACGGAGTGAGGTGATGGAACGAGCGGTCGAACTCATCGGCCTCGATAACGACATATTCGCTCTTGTCAGAGAGAATGTAGTTTGTCTTGTAGTTCTTTGATATTCCGCCCAAGAAGGCGTTGCAGTCAACCTTGCTTTGGTGCAGAAGATGCGCAGCCATTGTCGATGTCGTTGTCTTTCCGTGAGTTCCGGCAACGCACAGACCTTTGTATGCTCTTGTAAGTGCTCCCAGAACCTGAGCGCGCTTCTCGATGTCGAAGCCGTTCTGCTCAAAGTACACAAGTTCCTTATGGTCGCTCGGAATGGCAGGGGTGTAAATTACGAGCGTCGTATCCTTGTCCTTGCAGCACTCCGGAATAAGAGCCTCGTCCTCCTCGTAGTGGATTTCTGCTCCCTCTTTCTGCAACTCCTCTGTAAGGTTGCTTGGAGTCTTGTCATATCCGGCAACGAAGATGCCTTTTGACAGAAAATATCGGGCTATGGCGCTCATGCCGATGCCGCCGATTCCTACAAAATATACTGATTTTATGTCGTTTATATTCATTTTTTTTATTTGTTAGAGTAAGTTGTTGCCAACTTGAAAACTTCGTTTGCAATTACGTTAGCCGAGTCTCTCAAGGCCAGTTTGGCGATGTTCTTGCTCAGCGATGTCAGTTTGTCTGAGTCGTTTACAGTCTTAATAGCCAGAGGCAGAAGCGTGTCTTTAGCCTCGGCGTCCTTCACGAACAGAGCCGCGTCGTTGTTTACCAGAGCCATGGCGTTCTTTGTCTGATGGTCTTCTGCAACGTTTGGCGAAGGAACGAGAATCACCGGCTTCTCGAGCAGGCAGAATTCAGATATCGAGCCTGCTCCTGCTCTCGAAATCACGAGGTCGGCAGCCGAGTAGGCATCTTCCATCTTCGATATGAAGTCTGTTACGAACAGATTTTCGGGTTTACCCTTTGTGTCGAGTTCTTTCAGAATCTGAGCGTTGTAGAATTTGCCTGTCTGCCATATGAACTGTATGCTGTCTTTAACGGCTTCGATTTCAGGAAGATGATTAAGAATGCTCTCGTTTACGGTTCGTGCTCCGAGGCTTCCGCCAACGATGAGAACCGTTTTCTTCTCAGCCGACAGTCCGAAGGTTTTTATTGCCTCTTCCTTCGGCTTCTGGTTGTTCAGCAGTCCCTGACGTACAGGATTTCCGGTAAGCATAATCTTCTCGGCAGGGAAGAAGCGTTCCATGTTGTTGTATGCCACGCAGACTTTGCTTGCCTTCTTTGCCAGCGACTTGTTTGTTACGCCGGCGTATGAGTTCTGTTCTTGAATAAGACATGGAATGCCCATGGAGTAGGCTGCGTTTAGTGTTGGTGCAGAGGCATATCCGCCCACGCCCACGGCAACCTGAGGCTTAAAGTCCTTTATGATTTGCTTTACCATGTTTTTGCTCTTGAAGAAATCCATCATAACACCGATGTTCTTCGGACTCCATAGTGGTCTGATAAGGCCTCTTACAGGTAAGCCTTTTATTTCGTATCCGGCTGCCGGAACTCGTTGCATTTCCATTCTGCCCTCGGCGCCTACGAATAGGATTTTAGTATTAGGGTGCTGTTCTTTTATAGCGTTGGCGATAGAAACGGCTGGGAAAATGTGTCCGCCAGTGCCTCCACCGCTTATGATAACTCTTAGTTCGGATTCCATAAAAAAATATATTTTTTGCAAAAATAAAAATAAAAACAATATATAAGGTGCATCAGTACAATTTATTGGAAATTTTTACTCAATATTGTCCTCATCGTCATAATCCGTTGTTTCGATGGCCGTTTCTTTTGGCAATGCACTCTGCTGATTATCTTCTTTTTCCGTAACGTAGCGGCTTATGCTCAGAATTATTCCGATGTATATTCCGCTGATGATGATTGACGAACCGCCTCGGCTCACGAAGGGCAGCGGCTGTCCGGTAACGGGAATGATGGAGACTGCTACCGCCATGTTGGTTATTGCCTGGATGGAGATGATTAGCGCAATACCGATGAGCGTGAACATTGGGAAGACCGTTTTGCACCGCGAGGCTATCTGCCCGATTTTTATTACGAGCACGATGTACATGAACATCACAAGCCCAGCTCCGAGAAGTCCTGTTTCCTCGATGATGATGGCAAAGATGAAGTCGGACGATGCCTGCGACAAAAAGTCGCGCTCGCTCGAGTTTCCCGGCATCTTTCCAACGCCGTGACTCGATGCTATGGCTATGTTGGCGTGTGCAATCTGCGCATCCTTGTCGAGGTCGAAACTGTCGGCAGGAACGCGTTCCGAACCGAAGTTCTTCAGACGGTTCTGCCAAGTTATTGCTCGGTGCGTTGCCGGAACGAAGGTCGACACAATCTTGAATATCTGCGGCGGAGTATATCTCAGCACCACAAACGTAGTGCCGCAGAACAAGGCTATGCTTACCAGAATCTTCCGGGCATACCGTGCCTTCATCTTTCCGATGAAGAGCATGCACAGAACCGTTACGAACAGCAGCATCGAGGTCGAGAAATTCTCGCTCAGGATAAGCAGAAATACCGGTGCGGTTACGCCAAGGGCTATGTTCACGGTCTTGTCGGTTAGTTTGCCGTCGGTGTTGTCTCTTCCCTTCGATATTATGTTGGCAATGAGTAGGATGATGCTCAGTTTTGCTATTTCCGAAGGCTGAAACTGAAAGCCGAAGAGGCTAATCCATCGGGTTGAGCCGTTGGTCTCTTGTCCTATGAATTTTGTAAGGACAAGAAGAATGATTGACACAATATATCCCACCGCTCCGACAAGGCGGAAGTATTTGAACGACTGACGATGAACAAGCCAAGCCACTAATATACCGCCAAAGAGCAAGATTGAGTGTTTGGTTATGGGAGCCCACAAGTCGTTGCTCTTGAATGTGAGTCGGCTGTCTGCGCTGAACACTTCGATAAGCGAAACGGTGCAGAGAAACAGATACACAATCCAGATAATCTTGTCTCCTTTGAGTATGTCTTTTAAGCTGAAGATATTCATCTGTCGAATTCAGTTTTGTTTAGAGTGAACGAACCAGTTCCTTGAACTGCTCACCTCTGTCTTCCATGTTCTTGAACAGGTCGAAACTTGCACAGCAAGGGCTCAGCAGAACGGTTGCTCCCGGCTCGGCGAGCTCTACGCAGGCTGCAACGCAGTCCTTCATGCTGTGAGTGTCGCGCACAGGGATTCCGAGCTTGTCGAAGTTGTCGTGAAGCTTCTGGTTGTCTGCTCCGAGATATACAAGTCCCGAGCATTTCTCCTTAACCAAGTCCATGATGGCGTTGTAGTCGTTACCTTTGTCCTTTCCGCCGATGATGAGGACGGTCTTAGTCTTCATGCTCTCGAGGGCGAAGAAGCAGGCATCAACGTTTGTTGCCTTCGAGTCGTTGATGAAGCGAACTCCGTTCTTTGTATCAACATATTCAAGACGGTGCTCAACGCCCTTGAACTCTTTCAGACCCTTGATTATGAACTCGTTTGGAACACCGGCATAGTTGCAGGCGAGTGCTGCTGCAAGCTGGTTGTACACGTTGTGGCGTCCCATCAGCGCAAGGTCGCTCTGAGCAATGGTGAATGGCGATTTGCCTTTGATTGTAACGGTTTTACCGTCGGCATATCCTTGGCAGCCGTCCTCAACCTTGTCGGCAAAGGCAACTTTCTGAGCCTTCAGATTGTATTTCGGAAGTTCTACGGTTACGACTGGGTCGTCGTTCCAGTATACGAATGCGTCGTTTTCTGTCTGATTCTGGATGATGCGCATCTTTGAATCTGTGTAGTTCTGCATCTTGAAATCGTATCTGTCAAGATGGTCGGGAGTGATGTTTAGCAGAACGGCTACATCAGCCTTGAACTTGTACATGTTGTCGAGCTGGAAACTGCTAAGTTCGATGATGTAGTAGTCGTGCTTCTCCTCGGCTACCTGAAGGGCGAGGCTGTGGCCGATGTTTCCTGCCAGTCCGGCATTCAGGCCAGCCTCCTTGAATATGTGGTAAATCAGCGATGTCGTTGTTGTCTTGCCGTTGCTTCCGGTAATGCAAATCATCTTGGCATCGGTATATCTGCCTGCAAATTCGATTTCAGAAATGATAGGAATGTTGTGTTCCTTTACCTTTACAATCATCGGAGCGTTGTCGGGAATTCCCGGGCTCTTTATAATCTCGTCGGCATTAAGGATTAGTTCTTCGGTATGCTGTTTTTCCTCGAACTCGATGCCGTATTTCTGCATCATCTCCTTGTAGTTGTCCTTGATTGCGCCCATGTCCGACACGAATACGTCGAAACCCTTCTTCAGAGCCAGTACGGCAGCTCCTACGCCACTTTCGGCAGCACCTAATACAACGATTCTCTTGCTCATTTTTCTAAATTCTTTTTATCGTATTTTTAATGTTAGTATTGTGATTGCTGCCAAGATGATGGTAGTAATCCAGAAACGAATTGTAATCTTTGACTCGTGGAATGAGTGTCTCGGAAACTTGATGAGATACTTGCACTCAGGGTCGAGTTGCTCGGGAAGCACACGGAAATTGTCGTGTATCGGGGTGCGCTTGAAGACTCTCTGCTTCACGCCCTTCTTCTTTCCGAGTTTGAAATATTCTACCTGTAGAATTACGCTGAGGCTCTCCATCAGGAACACGCCGCACAAGATAGGCACAAGCAACTCTTTGTGAATGATGATTGCTATTACGCCGATGATTCCGCCGATGGTAAGGCTGCCTGTGTCGCCCATGAAAATCTGTGCCGGATATGCGTTGTACCACAAGAATCCGACGAGCGCGCCAACGAATGCGCAGATGAATATTACAAGTTCCTGCGAGCCAGGAATATACATGATGTTAAGATAACTTGCCATCTCGATGTGACTCGAAACGTACGACAATATTCCCAATGCCACGCCTATGATTGCCGAGTTGCCGGCGCACATGCCGTCCATTCCGTCGTTGAGGTTTGCGCCGTTGCTCACGGCTGTCACAACGAGGATTGTAACGATACAGATAAGAATCCATGTGGCAGGCTCCTGATATTCTCCGCAGAAAGATACAATCTTTGAATAGTCGAGGTTGTTGTCCTTGAAGAACGGAATTGTCGTCTTCGTACTCTTTTCCAATTCGCTCTTGTACGTTACCTGAGTGCTGTGTGCCTTGTTCTCTATCGTCACGTTCTCGCGAATCTTGGCATCGGGACTAAGGTAAAGCGTAAGACCGACAATCAGTCCTATTGTAACCTGACCCACAATCTTGAACTTGCCCGGCATTCCTTCCTTGTCCTTCTTGAAAATCTTGATATAGTCGTCGAGAAAACCGAGAATTCCAAGCCAGATAGTCGTTACGAGCATCAGAATCATGTAGATGTTTCGCATACGTCCAAGCAGGAAACACGGAATAAGAATTGCTACGATGATGATGATTCCGCCCATCGACGGAACGCCAATCTTCTTCACTCCGAACGGGTCGATAGAAGCATCGCGCTGTGTCTCTGCAATCTTTTTCCTCTTCATCATCTTTATGAAATACTCGCCGAACCATGCCGAGATGATTAGCGAAAGCACCAATGCAAGGATTGCACGGAACGAAATGTACGACCACAGGTGCGAGCCCGTCACACCAAACTGTTCGAGATATCTGAATAGATAGTATAGCATGTTTTGAGTTTAAATCTTTTTCTTGTTGTTTAGTTATTGAATATTTCGGTTACGACTTCCTTGTCGTCGAAGTGATGCTTCACGCCCTTTACATCCTGATAGTTCTCGTGTCCCTTGCCGGCAATCAGGATAACGTCGTCGGGTTGGGCCATCATGCAGGCTGTGCGGATGGCTTCCTTGCGGTCTACGATAGAGATTACCTTCTTCATCTGCTCGCTGCTGAGGCCTGCAAGCATATCGTTGATGATGTCTTGAGGCTCTTCGAATCGAGGGTTGTCGCTTGTGATGATAACCTTGTCGCTATGGTTTGCCGCCTCTTGTGCCATGATAGGACGCTTGCCCTTGTCGCGGTTTCCGCCTGCGCCGCATACGGTTATAATCTGGCCTTTCTTCGAGCTCTTCATAACTTCTTCTATTGATTCGAGAACATTTACGAGAGCGTCTGGAGTGTGAGCGTAGTCTACGATGGCTGTGTAGCCGTTAGGAGAGTGCAGAGTCTCGAATCGTCCAGAGACAGGCTTCAGCGTGCTCAGGATTAGCAGAACGTCCTCAGCCTTCTTTCCAAGCATGATTGCTGTTCCGTATACAGCCAGAAGGTTAGACACGTTGAACTTTCCTGTAAAGTTTACGCCTACTTCCTTTCCGTTGATGTCGAGATACATACCCTCGAAGTGCTGTTCTATGATGTTGGCCTTGAAGTCGGCAATTGTGCGTGTAGAGTAAGTCTTGACTGTTGCCTTTGTATTCTGAACCATGAACATTCCGTTCTTGTCGTCGAGGTTTGTAACGGCGAAGGCATCCTTGTCGAGGCTGTCGAAGAAGCCCTTCTTTGCGTTGCGATAGTTCTCTACGGTCTTGTGATAGTCAAGATGGTCGCGTGTAAGATTTGTAAAGATTCCGCCCGCGAATTTCAGTCCGCCGATGCGCTTCTGTGCAACAGAGTGCGAACTCACTTCCATAAAAGCGTATGCGCAGCCCTCATCAGCCATGCGTCCAAGAAGTGCGTTCAGCGTGATAGGGTCGGGCGTTGTGTGGTCGGTTGGTACGGCAACATCGTCGATGTAGTTGCATACGGTTGAGACCAGTCCGACCTTGTATCCCATCTTGCGGAACATATTGTATAGCAGGGTGGCGATGGTTGTCTTGCCGTTTGTTCCGGTTACGCCGATAAGCTTCAGCTTGCTTGTCGGATTTCCGTAGAATGTCGTGGCGCACTTGCCAACCGCATCTTCGGTGCTTTCAACCTGAATGTAAGTTATTCCTTCTGTCTTTTCTGCTGGAATATCCTCGCACAGAATAGCCTTCGCTCCCAGTTCAACCGCCTTGTTTATGTAGTTGTGTCCGTCAGCCACCGTTCCCTTGATGGCAACGAACAGGTGATTATCCTTTATAAGGCGAGAGTCGATGTTTATGCCCTCGATGTTACGTTCTGTATCACCTATGGTTTGCAGAACCTTCAGATTACTGATAATTTCTGACAGTTTCATATCTTAATTTGTTTTTTGTCATTGTTTAGTCTATGTGCGCGTTCTGCTGCTCCTCGGCGGTAGGTTCTTTAACCTTAACCACGTTAGCCTTGCGGTGAGGGGCCGATTTCAGTCTCAGACTGATGAACTCGCCCTTGCTGTAGTTCTTGCCCGGATCGATGCTCTGCTCGTACACCTGTCCGATGCCGTTGATGCGCACTTTAAAGCCGAGCGTCTCGAGCAGGAATACCGCGTCTCGTGCTCCCATGCCCTTGACATCGGGCACCGTTCCGCGCTTAATTTTCTCTTTCTCGAGCGAGACGGAGTTGTTGTGCTTCACGGCCTTGCCCCAGATAGGGTTGCCGTTGGCGTAACTGTCTTTCCAGCCGTTGTCAACGTTTATGCTCAAGTAGTTGAGTATGCTGTGGAGTGCGGCGATGTTTCCAGCCTTCGAATCGGGTAGTATCGGACTGTCGTTCTTGTACGTCTCGATAGGATTCCGTCTTATCTCCTTGGCATATACTCGCGATGCTATATTTCCGAAGACCGGACCAGCCATTGCGCCGCCCGATGCGTACGGACCTTCTTTCTTTATTGCCACGATGCAACTGTATTTCGGGTCGTTGGCAGGGAAATATCCGCAGAAACTGCACATATAGTGGTGAATTCCGTCGTCCCAGATGTAGCCTTTTCCGTTAGGGTTGGCAATCTGCGCCGTTCCCGTCTTTCCTGCCACGAGGAAGTCGCTCGTCTTAGCCTTCTCGCCCGAGCCCATGTCGCACACGGTTTGCAGGATAATCTGAATTTTCTTCAGCGTAGGCTCTGAGCAGATTCGCTCCTGAATAACCTCGACAGGCATCTTTTCTACAATCTTGCCGTTTTTCTTCACGCTTTTCAGAAGTCGCGGCTTTACCAGCTTTCCGTTGTTGGCTATGGCGTTGTAGAATGCCAGAGTGTTTATTATCGGCAACTGTGTCTCGTATCCGATGGACATCCAGCCGAGCGTTGTCTTGTACCAGCCCTTCTGATTTGGCTGCTTTATTCGCGGACTTGCTGCGCCCGGAATTGGCATGTGAAGGTTGCTTCCGATGCCGATGCGGTACAATCCGTCGATGAATTTCTGCGGATTATTGTGGTAGTGGTCGTCAATTATGCGGGCTATTCCGATGTTAGATGAAACCTGCATTATTCGCGGAACGCTTATCTTTCCGTAGCCGCCCTTCTCCCAGTTGTGGTCTTTCATCTCGCGACCGTACATGTTATAGATTCCGTTTCCGGTATCGATTGTCTCGTTAAAGCCCACCACGCTGTCTTCGAATGCAATCATCAGCGATGCCGTCTTGAATGTCGAGCCCGGCTCCATCAGGTCGGCAAGGCAGTTGTTCTTTACCTCGTGATATTTGCCGTCGCCCTTGCAATGTGTAAGGTTTACGATAGATTTGATGTCGCCCGTCTCCACCTCCATAAGTATTACCATACCTTCCTCTCCGCCAATGAGTTTCATCTCGTCGATGAGGGCCTTCTCGCAGATGTCCTGCATGCTTACGTCGATGGTTGTCTCGAGGTCGAATCCGTCGATTGCCGGCTCGTCGATGAGGGTTAGGAACTTGTTCATAACCTTCTGGCGGTGGCTCAGACCTTTTGCGCCGCGCAGCAGAGAGTCGTAGGCAAGTTCAAGGCCGAATCGTGCCGAATCCTTGTCGGCATAGATGCCTCCGAGAGTTCGGCTTGCCAGTTCGCCGTACACCTTCTTACGCATCTGAAAGGTTTCGGCAATGAATCCGCCTTTGTATTGCGACCATTTGAATACGGGCAGTTTCTTTATCTCGTTGTACTGTTCGTATGTTATTCGGTGTGGATAGAGCTGATAGTGCTGCGACAGTTTGCCGTCCTTGTTGCGCCGGTTGCGTCCTATGCGGAAGTCGCGTCGGAATGCCTCTTCGCTCTTGTCGGGCATAATGCGGTGCAGTCCTCGGCAGATGATTGTCATGCTGTCGACGAGAGCCGAATCCTTGTGCAGTCCGCCAGCCTCGAAGTCGAAGTAGATTTTGTATTCGGGCAGGTTGCTCACAAGCAGTTTGCCGTCGGCAGAGTAGATGCTTCCGCGTCGTGGCGTAACTACGATGCCGTCTTTTTTCAGTCGGCTTGCCACCTGTTCCCAATATTCGCCTTCGGCAAATATGATGTATGCGCCCTTGGCAAGAATACAAGCAAATGCCATAATCACCAGTACGGTGAATATGACATATCCAAATCTGATGTTCTTGTACTCTAACTGTGGCATGGGTTATTCGAAATCTTCCTTTTTGAGTTTGTACGGGGCAGACATTGCTGTCCTTAGTGTGTTGGCGGTATCTTTTTTCAGAATGTTCTCTATTTTCGACTGCCTTGTAGCCTCGGTCAGTTTGCTCGAAACCGATATGGCATCGAACTCGAGCGTCTTTAGTTCCGTTCGCAAGTCGCTTATCTGTATCTGAAGCCTCTGGCACTCGTAGCGGTTGGCAACGTAGAGCATCAGGCAGATGCCGATGACGACGAGCAGTCCGAGTTGGTTTCGGAAGAAGGCGGTTGTGAGAATGTCTCCTCCCAGAACGCTTTTCAGCGTGATGGGTTTGTCGTTCTCCTTTTCGTCGTCGATGTATTTGTCGGTGGCGGCGAGAACCTCTTTTTCGTCATCGCTCAGTTCCTTGTTTTTCAGCAGGTGCTTTGCGAGTCGTCTGAATATGCTTTCTTTTTTCTGTTTATCTTTATCTGCCATGGCTATAGTTTTTCTGCTATTCGCAGTTTTGCGCTTCGGCTTCGTGGGTTGCGCTGAATCTCGTCGGCATCGGCCTCGATTACCTTTTTGTTTATGAGTTTGAACGGTGTGTTTACCTTTCCGAAGAAATCTTTCTCAACAACTCCCTCAACGTTGCCCGTCTTCATCATGTTCTTTACTATGCGGTCTTCGAGCGAGTGGTATGTTATCACCACCAGTCGTCCGCCGGGCTTCAGGTCGCGTGCCGCCGACTGTAGCATCTCTTTCAGCGCATCCATCTCGTGGTTCACCTCTATTCGCAATGCCTGAAACACCTTGGCGAGTTCTTTCTTCTCTCTCTCACGCCCGAAAAGCGGCTTTATTATCTCGAGAAACTGCTCTATGGTTTCAATCTTCTCCGCGGTTCTTGCCTTTGCAATCTTCTGTGCCAGTTGTCGGCCGTTCTTCAGTTCGCCGTAAAGGTAGAAGATGTTAGCCAAGTCCTCTTCTTTGTATTCGTTCACGATGTCGGCGGCAGTCATGTCGGCGCGCTTGTTCATGCGCATGTCGAGCGGGCCGCTGAATCTGAACGAGAATCCTCGCTCCGAGTCGTCGAGATGATGCGACGACACACCGAGGTCGGCAAGCAGAGCGTCAATCTGCTCCACGCCGTGATATCTCATAAAGTTGTGCAGATATCTGAAGTTGCTTCGCACAAACGTGAATCGCTCGTCGTCGATAATGTTGCGCTCGGCGTCGGCATCTTGGTCGAAACTGTACAGATGTCCCTCGGGCGAGAGATGCTTCAGAATCTCCTTTGAGTGCCCTCCGCCGCCAAACGTAACGTCAACGCAGATGCTGTCTGGCTTTATGTTCATGCCCTCGATGCTCTGTGCCAACAGAACCGGGACGTGATATGTTATGTTTTCAGTCATGTGCAGATTTTACTTTCAAGCGCCAAAATTAAATAAATGAATTGAATTTGAAACAATAAAAAACAAAATATTTTTAATATTTTTATCAACATCTTGTTAAAAATATTATACCTTTGATTTATAGGCTCTTTATTTTGTTTTCTTAAAGTATTGATTTAATATTTAGTTATATATATTTTTCGTGTTTTCCTTGGCACTAAACATAAGAAATGTTATCTTTGACGGCACATTTGTAACAAGTAGAAAGAATTTTGTAAATGAAGAGGTTGTTTTTGTCATTATTTGCCGCGCTAACCGTTATGTTGTGCTCGGCTCAGGCTAAATATACGGATTTTAGGCTGAAGGATGTTTCGGGAAAGGAACATTCGTTCAAGGAATATGTAAAGAAAGGTAAGAAAAACTACATCCTGATAGACTTCTGGGCTTCGTGGTGCGGTCCGTGCTGCCGCGAGATGCCCAACATAAAAGAGGCGTACGACAAGTATCACAAGAAGGGTTTCCAGATTGTGGGTGTATCACTAGACTTCAAGGCCGATGCTTGGAAAAGGGCGATAGAGAAGTACGAGATGACATGGCCGCAACTTTCCGACCTTCAGGGATGGAAGAGCAGCGCAGCCAGCAAGTACGACGTAAACTCCATTCCGTATACCGTTCTTGTAGACGGAGACGGGAAAATTGTAGCCACCGGACTGCGCGGCGCGGCGTTGCAGAAGAAACTGAAGCAAATATACGGCTTCTAAAACATTCTTTACAAAAAGAACAAAAAAGTTGCATATAAATAGAAAAGAATAAGTTATATTTGCAGATTATAATTTGTACAGATGGAAGATGAATCATTAAAATTGGATGTAGAGAAGATTCTGCAAAACAAAATGGGAAGCAAGGCTAAGTTCATTCCCGGTTTTGTCGTTTCATGGTTAAAGCGTATTCTTCACCAAGACGAACTTAATGTTTTCCTGATGGAAAAGGGACACGACACGGGTGTCGACTTCTTCGACGACTGCCTTGAGTTCCTCGACATCAAACTCGATATAAAAGGGCTCGAAAACCTTCCTCACGATGGGCGAAACTTCACTTTCGTGAGCAATCATCCGCTCGGCGGAATAGACGGCGTGGCTCTGGGCGCGGTTATCGGACATCAGTATGATTATAAGATAAAGTATCTTGTAAACGACCTGCTGATGAACATCAAGCCTCTGGCTCCGCTGTTCGTGGGAATTAACAAGACTGGCAGCCAGAGCAAGAAATTCCCCGCTATAGTCGAGGGCGTGTTCAAGTCAGACTCAAACGTGCTGATGTTCCCTGCCGGACTATGCTCGCGCAAGCAGAACGGCGTAATCCGCGACCTGCAATGGAAGAAGACATTCGTGGTAAAGAGCATCGAGACTCAGCGCGACGTTATTCCAATCCACTTCGAGGGGCAGAACTCGAATTTCTTCTACAATCTGGCTAACATCTGCAAGATGCTCGGCATAAAGTTCAACCTTGCAATGCTCTTCCTTGCCGACGAGATGATGAAGAACCGCCACAAAACATACAAGGTTACTTTCGGCAAGCCGATTCCTTACCAGACATTCGACAAGAGCCGCACTCCGGCGCAATGGGCCGAATATGTAAAAGACATTGTCTACAAACTTTAATATAAAAACAACCATAACCGTTCAGAATAAAGTGATGGAAGAAAAAATAATTGATCCGATACCAAGAGAAGTCCTCAAGCAGGAACTTACCGAGGATAAACGCTTGCGTTTCACGAACAAGAGTAACAACGAGATTTATGTAGTTACGTGGTTCGACTCGCCAAATGTGGTGAAGGAAATTGGCCGTCTGCGCGAGATTGCGTTCCGTGCTGCCGGCGGCGGAACAGGCAAGGCTATGGACCTCGACGAGTTCGACACGATGACGAATCCGTGCAAGCAGCTCATTGTCTGGAATCCAGAGGCCGAGGAGATAATCGGCGGATACAGATATATTCTTGGAAACGAAGTAGAGGTTGATGCCAACAATCAGCCAAAGATGGCAACCGCCCATCTGTTCCACTTCTCGGACAAGTTTATGCGCGACTACATGCCTTACACCATCGAACTGGGCAGAAGTTTCGTAACGCTCGAGTATCAGAGCACCCGAAAAGGCTCAAAGGCTCTCTTCGCCCTCGACAATCTGTGGGACGGTCTCGGCGCGCTCATGGTCATAAAGCCAAACGTAAAGTATTTCTTCGGAAAGATGACCATGTATCCATCTTACATACGCAAGGGCAGGGACATGATTCTTTATTTCCTGCGCAAGCATTTCGACGACAAGTTGAATCTGGTTACTCCTCTGCATCCGCTCACCATCGAGACAGATGAGAAGGAACTTGAGGCACTCTTCTGCGAGGACGATTTCAAGGCCGACTACCGAATACTTAACCGCGAGGTTCGTGCCCTTGGCTACAACATTCCACCGTTGGTAAATGCCTACATGAATCTTTCGCCAACGATGAAGATGTTCGGAACAGCCATCAACTACGGTTTTGGCGATGTTGAGGAAACAGGCATTCTTATTGCCGTAAACGAGATTCTCGAGGAGAAGCGCGTGCGTCATATCGAGTCGTACATAAAGGAGCATCCCGAGGCTGGCAAGATTACAAGCGGAGCCAACAACGTGTTCTACAAACCGACTGACGAAAAAGACGACGGCTTTGAACCAGTAAAGTGATTATAGGATTTTTTTATTGAGATATTTGCAAAACGCAGCCTTCTTACTAAGGGTTGCGTTTTTTTATTGACAATTTAGAGAAAGTTGAAAAAGGCAGAATTAACAATGGACAGTTGACAATTAACAATTCACAATTCATAATTCATAATTCATAATTGTTTTCGTAATCGCTGAGGATTTATAACGAACAATTTCGTCAGAAATTGTTCGAACGTCGTAGGAACGTCGTAGGAACGTCGTAGGAACGTCGTAGGAACGTCGTAGGAACGTCGTAGGAACGTCGAGGAACGTCGAGGAACGTCGAGGAACGTCGAGGAACGTCGAGGAACGTCGTAGAAAGGTAGAGGGAAGATAGAGGGAAGGTATATGCAATCAGAATTCTCGCAATTCAAAATTCAGAATTGATAATTCTGGATTAATAAGGGATAATTTGAATACGAATTGTTCTTTTGGTAAATACAAAATAGCGGCAAGGTACATCCAAGATACATCCAAGGTACATCCAAGATACGTCAAAGGTATATGCTGAGTATATGCAAGGTAGAGGGAAGGTAGAAGGAAGCAAGCCGATAGCAAGGGGGTAGCAAGGGGAAAGGTTCGACGAAGCATATATTGATGCAATTCTGAGAAACTTGAAATTTGAAAATTGAAAGTTTTGAATTTGTAATAAATTGCGCGGAAAATATTCTTTTTGTAAATACAAAATAGTGGGTAGGAAGAAGGTAGGAAGAAGGTAGGAAGAAGGTAGGAAGAAGGTAGAAAGAAGGTAGAAAGATGGTAGCAAGATAGAAGATAGATTCAAGGTAGATTCAAGTAAGCCGGAAGGTACGGGGAAGAGCTTATAAAGGTAGACTAATGGTTGAGAATCGGAATAGGTTAACTCTTAATATGAATTTACCAATGTAACAATTAGGGTTGGTATGGGTAACGTGAAACTCTGGGGAAGCCTAACTGCTATTTGACATATAATTCAAAATTATAGAAAAGTGAACTTTTTAGTCTTTGGGTAAATACAAAATAGTGCCAAGGTATATGCAAGGTATATGTTGGTATATGTAAGATATATGCAAAGTATAGCCAGATTAGGTGATGGGTAGGTTGTGGTGAAGTTGAAGAAAGTTGAAAATATTGAATTTACAAATGGGCAGTCGACAATCGATAAATCAAGATCCGACATTGGGTGTATCTGCAACGAGGCGTGGAAGAAATTCTAATATAACGGGATATTATTCTACGTGATATGTAAGAAAAACGAAAAAAGTGGAAATTCTGGAAGCGTGAGGAGGAAAATTCCACAAGAGGGGTGGCTTTCTTAGATTTTTTTTGTATCTTTGTCGTGTCATTGTTATTCTTTGCTTGCTTTGATATATAATACTATGAGTAAGAAATCTGGCATGACAAAATTGGGGGCAACAGAGTGTTGATTAAGAACTCATAAAAAAAGGTGAAGTGTTGCGGAATTTATTTAATTTGCTGTAGATTTAAGGAGGATCATGATAAAAATTCAAATTAAGAGTTTTGCAAAGGATACGACTATTCTTTCCAAAGAAGATGAAGCTGCAATCTCTTTGAAGGATAATCTCCAGGAGGAATTAGCCATGTATCCTAATGCTATGGGTACCATCTATATATTGACGAGCATTCGTATATTTGGTCAGAAGAGAAATGATATAGATATGCTCGTTATGGGCTTTATTGACAATCTGATTCTGAAAAATCCACAAACGAAAAATTATGGTTTGGTAAAGGATTTAGATGTTAAAAGTTTTATTTGTAATATAGAACTCAAATCACATGCTGCAAGTAGTGTGAAACGAGAAGGACTTGATTACATTGTCTCTTATTCTGGTATTCTTCATAATGCTTCTCAGCAATGTAATGAGGCAAAGTTCTCGCTATATAATCACTTGAACGATCAGTTGAATATCAAGCCATTTATCTGTGATGTGCTTTGGCTCAATGGCTTGTCCAAGAATGATTTATCATATATGAGGGGTAGTGCTTTTGATAATGCGTTACATAGAGGCTTTAAGTTTAGAGATCTTATCAACGTGATTTTGCAGCAGGCAAATGTGATGAAGATAGGTGCAACACAATTTTGTTTAGACTGCTTCAGTGAAGGAGAGAAAGAATATAATTCAATAGTAGATATTTTTACTGCTGTACGAAAGCCACAAGGTTTAACTAAACAAAAATTCGAACTGATAAGTCAGAAGAATACTGAAGTTGAAAAACTTCTGGCGGATGCAGGCGATAAACTTATGATAGTAACAGGCCGAGCAGGTACAGGTAAAACTGTTCAGCTACTTCAGTTAGCATTTATGCTCGCTAATGAAGATTATGCAAAACGTTGTTTGATTCTTACATATAACAATGCATTGGTTAGCGATATCAAACGACTGATTGACTATACTCCAATGCCATCGAAGGTAGATGGACGCACAGTATCAATTAAGACCATACACTCTTTCTTTTTGACATTGATGAAGGAAGTTGGTGTTGATGTAAATCATCTGAATCCACAGAAGAGGACGTTTGATGCTGACTATAATCAAGTATTGAAGCAACTGTATGACTTTGTTGTAGCAACGTGTCAGAAAGAAGACATTGACGCTCTGAAGGATATGGCAGAAAGTACTATTGATTGGGATTATATTCTGATTGATGAGGCGCAAGACTTTTCTGATTTAGAGAAGGAAATACTCTTTAAAATATATGGTGTGAACCGGTTGATTGTGGCAGATGGTGTGGATCAGTTCATGAGAGTTGGTAATCGTCAGATATGGGAAAGAGGCGTAGAAAAATCCCTCGTTCGAAAACCTAAGACTATGGATTTGGAACGCAGGCAGAAATCTAATCTAGTGTCATTTGTTAATTCTTTTGCACGTCTTGCTAATCTCGACTGGAAGGTGAAGCCAAACGATGCACTTCCTGGTGGAGAGATTAAGATCTACTCGAAGTTCATGAAGTCAACATACGATATGCTTAAGGCTAATTGCGATAGAAACAAGTGCGAGAACTATGACATTCTTATCCTTGAACCTCCAACCCAGGTAACTACAGATTGTAGGGGAAATCGATTTTTCTCTAAGGCGGAAGTATATATTCAGAAAGCAGGTATACCGATATTCGATGGAATTAATAATAGGAATAGAACAACTTATCCTACTAAAGACCAATGTCGTGTATATCAGTATGATTCGTGTCGTGGACTTGAAGGTTGGTGTGTTGTATGTGCAGATTTTGACGAATTGATACAGTATAAGTTAGATACATACAAGGCTAATGAAGATGAATTATGCTTTGATCCAGAAGTGGCAAAGAAAAGAAGCGTGCTCTTATGGGCGCTTATGCCATTAACTCGACCAATAGACACACTGGTAATAACATTGAATAATGCAAACTCGGAGATTGGTAAGATGCTAAAGCAACTTGCAGACATCTATCCAGATTTCATTGAATGGAACATAGATTAATTATGGACAGTTTTTTCTACAACAATTATTATAAATATTTTCTCTGGAATAATGGTTTGCTCGAGCATTTCTTCAAGAATGGCAAAGGTGAGATCCTTCTCCACATAGACAGACATCTTTTGGAAGAAATTGGTAAGACAATAGGAATAGACTCAGAGGATTATGCGAAAGAGTTTGAGTCATGCGTCAAAGGATTTTGTAGATGGTATATAAAATACGCATCTGCTACTATTATGTGCCCAACAACCAATAAATGTATACGGTGCAGTACAAACTCAAAGAAATGGTCTTGCTGCAATTGTAATAATTGTAAGTACAAGCCATGTATTAGAAATAGAGAGGACATTTTGGCTGTGGCAAATCATATTTTAACAAGACCAATAGAGTACTTTGATAAATATGTTGATGAGAATGGACGATTAAGGATTAATATGTCAGACGACAAAAAACTTCTTAAACATAGACTGCCATATTTTGCAATTGTTATATACCTCATATATAAGTTTGACAATAATAAAACGCAGCAATGGGAAAATGTAGGCACTGATATTGCTGCAAAATCAAGAGAATTTATACCTCAAATCTTTCAAAAAATACATGAATTTGATGAAAGATTTGATGATACAGCTAGTGTATATGATCGCTCAGAATCGGATCGCAATGATTATGCAGGAAGAATACTCTATCACTTGCCTTTGTCTACCTCTACACGCAACAAAATCCAAGATGCCATATATAAGTCGAGTGCTTGGAAGTCAATAGACTCTATGCCATTTTTGAAGATCATTGGATTGATTATGAATTCCCTAAAAGATGTTAGGGCCAATGATGAACTTAGAAATATATTACTAAAGTGCTATTCAAACAACGATTATAAGGGGATATCTGCTCGTAAGGTACAATCAGTCATTGATGATTTTGATATTGAAGCTTACGAGGCAAAGATTGTTGAACGTACAAAATCAACGGACTTCAGTCAAACTGTCATAAGTGGTGAATTTGCATTGGGTATCTATTTTCCGAATGACGATGAACAAACTGAAAATTCTATAGTGTTGCTTACGACTGTTTTGCATCAGTTGCACGATGAAGGAGTGCATATAGCGGAAGGAGGATCTGGAACATTGGCGGGGTATAATACATCGTTTGTGAAACTTGACAATGTGGGGCGCATTGAACTCAAAGATTATTCGTTGAGGACAAACATGTACAAAATAACATCATTACGTACGGATGATGTGATATTCTTCTATGAATATGATGACAGTCTGTTTATACAGACAAGAAAGATAATTCCTGCAAAATCATACATCGTTGCAGTCCGCAAGGGTACAGAAACGGTATTTGATAACTGGTGTAATGAGAGCCACAACTTGTTGACTAAATGGCCTATAGAAGATACTCGTGAACTTTTTGGTACCGATTGGACAATCTATTACACAGAGGATAGGCTCAATGGTCAGTTCTATGTAGATAGAATGTCATCTGGTTCGGAAACATTAGGATCTACCAATGTTGTAATGAAGGGCGGTATCAAAAAGAATGGTGATACTTATTTTATAAATGCTCTCCCTTATTTTGAGGTGCCATCTACTTATAAGCCAGAAGACGTTAAGGTATATATAAACCTTAATGGATATTCATTCGACAATTATAACCTACTTCAGAAAGGTAATAGGCTTATTATAGACATTCCAAAAATGCCTATTGATAGCATGGAAGTCGCGTATTTGGATGTCTGCGTAGAATGCAATAAAACGCAACAGTTTAATTATAGTATAAGTGTTTGTGGGCAAGCAACCTCATATAATACATTATATGCGTACAAGTTTGACAGATTTGGTATCCTAACAGACAGAGATACAGAGGTAGCATACTATGGTAATAACATTTGTGATGCATACCAGACGGGAAATATTCAGGGGCTATTTCAAATCAAAAAGTCGGAGTTTAGTGAGATAATAGACGAACTATATTTCACAAATTTGCTAGCTGCTTGTTGCTTTGATTCAGTGCATTATGATATAACTCACACAAAATTTAGAAAATGTGTCAGTTATGCAGCTACACGTCTTGATATTGATATTCAAAAAGACGGATTTATAGGTAATGTCAAAAGACTCCTTAGCAATGCCGGTGTAGTTCAGATTGACTATACAACAAGCAAATGTCAAGCGGTCCCTCCTTATTTTACCCGTGTGCCTTTCTCTGACTACTATACGGATGGTTCACAACTGTTTATGTTAGGCGGATGCTATACAAGGGCATTCATTGCAGATTTGATGGAATTTTGCAAAGAGTGTAATGTTAGTATATTTTCTGTAAAGAATACATGTGGGAAGGATGAAGAGAGATTGTTACCACCAATTATATTGCTTGGACACAATTTTTCATCTAAGGATTTCTCTCAAAGATATGGTCAGCAATATGATATAATGGAAGACTATGACTTAGCATTATCGTTGCTAAATGTAGTTCCTTCATATACAGACGTATTTGTAAGGTTCCATTTTGAATATAATAACTCATATCAATTCTTGGAAAAGCTGGATCCAGCATCAACAGAATCTTTGCCAAGAATAAGAACTATGAGAAGTACAAACTCTCGTGTTGTTCGATTCATTGAGAAACCGAACTGTGTTTTTTCAGAAATAGCTCAAGGATTGATGCCGTGGGCATCAATTTATTGCCATTACGAGAAGAATACTTCTATGGTGTTTATACAGAGAGACTATTCTGTGTATTTGCCAGTAACATTGATGTTGCCTAATTACGTGGAAAGAGCATTGTTCCTAATGAATATGGGACTGCCCGAAACAAAAAAGGTATTTGTGTGTTTTAACCCTGGAAATTCGTATTTTTCGTTGATGAATCAGTATAAGTTGCATAATGAGGAGCGGTGTAATGTTTTTGCAAAGAAGATAACTGGAGCAGAAGTCTCGGAATCCAATATGTTAGTGAGAAATTGTATTCATACCAAACACAAAATGGATTTTTACAAGTCAAATCTCAATGGTAGTAAATATCGAGAAAAGTATATGGTATTGAGAGACATTAATGGTGTTGACATTCTAGCTGTTGCTCACAACCACAAGGTTTACCTGAATTGTCAAGGGACATTCTTTAGAGTTGACGCAAAGAATGTTAACGAGGTAATGACCTTCCTTATACAGGATAGATGGGTGTTCGGAAACGGATGTAAAGCTATCGGGTACACACAAGGAGGAGGCCAAAAGTTTGAAACGGTATTTAATTTAACCACAGAAGTACTTGATATACCAGATTTTTCTTCATTTAGTAAAGAGAATATACAAATCATATAATAGTATAATCCGATGAAAAAATTCGAACATTTATTTTCGCAAGATCCAATAGGAGCTTTCGAAAAAATAGAAGAAGACTATACGCGTTACTTTGAGGTATCATACAAAATAAGTAACACGGAAATTAATAAAGAGCGTATGGATGTTCTTCGTGCAGATAACAACCTCAGCAAAGAGCCTTATCTTGAAGTGCTTCCGGAGTATTCTCCTGCTGAAGGACTCCGGAACATGGATGACTTGGTCAGCAGATTCTCTGGGCATTTTGGTGGTGAAACTTTCGCAAGGGAATACTTTGAGGAGTTTATTGCTAAAGGCTTGATGCAAGGGCTGATGGACAAGTATATTCCATACGGTCATCAGATAGGTATGCTTGAGAAGGCTTTTGCCGGAATTGACGAAAATGGTAATCCGTTAAAATATAAGAATACAGTTATCACTTCTGGTACCGGTTCTGGTAAGACGGAATCTTTTATGTTGCCTCTATTAGCAGACATCTATAAGGAGTATATTAGCAGTAGCTGGGCGCCTGCAATCTCACATGCAAAGTGGTTTGAAGGGAGAATAGAAGGACGTTCTAAAAAGAGGCAATATATTCCAAATCAACGTCTGAATGATCCACGTCCCGCAGCTATAAGGGCGCTTGTCCTGTATCCAATGAATGCGCTGGTTGAAGACCAAATGGCACGACTTCGAGAAGCTCTTGACAGCAATGATGTTCGAGCATTCATGCATAATAAGATGCAGGGCAATCGCATCTACTTCGGAAGTTATAATGGATCGACTATAGCACCCAAAAGTTATGACCTTCTGAATAATCCCGACCATAAGACAGCATTTACAAAGAAAAAACAGGAGGTTGCGGAACAGCTGAACAAAATTCACGAGCATTTTGAGTTTGTCAATAGATATGTTGCAGCTAATCCCGACAAGAAAGATGCTCTCTATATAGAACCACGATTAGGTGGAGATTTGACAACCAGCGAGATGATTACTCGTTGGGATATGCAATATTGGGCTCCTGATATCATGATTACCAACACCTCGATGTTGAGTATTATGCTAATGAGAAAGGCAGAAAGCAAAATGTTTGATGATACGAGACGTTGGCTAGCTGCAGAAGACTTACCTGAAGCTGAACGAGAAGAGGCAAAGAAAAATAGGGTGTTCCATATCATTGTAGATGAGCTTCACTTGTACAGAGGAACTGCTGGTAGTGAAGTCGCTTGCCTACTGAGAATGCTGTATAATGCTATCGGACTTGAACCTGTGGTAGATGATGATCGTGGTAATAAAGTACCTAACCCTCAGATCAAAATACTCGCATCTTCTGCATCTTTGGGTGATGAGACAGAAACCCAAAAATTCATGGAGGAATTCTTTGGTATTTATAGTACCATAGAAGGAGAGAATGTATTTAATGTACAGGTAGGTTCTAATTATATTGGTAAGAATAAGGATGTTATCATTGATTATACATCATTCTCGGAATTCAATCACGAGAACTTTGTGGCAATCGAACTAGATCCAGAAAATGCAGGTAAGGTAGAAGATGTTCGCAAAGGAAAGGTTCTGAACTTCTTAAAAGAAAAATTCGATTGTGATACGATTGAAAAGTTCTGCAAGAGATATGAAGAGCAGATGTTTAAGGACTTCTATGATTGTCTGCCATCAAATACGGACAATTCAAAAAGACCAATATCACAATCTCAACTAATTGAGTCCTTGTTTGCTGGTAATAAAGAAGCATACCGTGGATTCCTTATATTCCGTGGCTATATAGATACCATATATAAGAATCATAAGCTACCAAGGTTCCGCTTCCATAAGTTCTTCAAGTATGTAGAGGGATTGTGGGGCGAACTTAACCCTTCACTTTCGGATGATGTTCCTGCTGTGAAGAACCTTAGCTATAATTCAAAGGAGGTGGGAGCAAGAAAAGTACTGGAATTGCTTCGTTGTGAGAACTGTGGTCAGTTATTTATTGGAGGAAACAGAAAGAGAGAGACAAACGATGGAAGTGTGTCATTGACTCTAAACTTCCCAAATTTGGAGCAGATACCTAACTTTAATCCGACTCCTATGGTTCAGAATAAGACATATCAAGACTATGCAATATTCTGGCCAAAAGATTTGAATACAAAAATTGAATTAGAAAGAAAAGGAACACCTGAGGCTGGTGCAAATGATCGTGTTGTTGAGATCTTAACAGGAAAACATGGAACAGACTTGGGTAAGGCTGATTGGGTTCCTGGATACCTTGATTCTCTTACAGGTAAGTTCACGCCAAAGGATCAATCACTTGCTCCAAATACGGGTTCATTAATGGATAGTATTAAAACTAATGGCATCCAAGGGTTCTTGTACAGAGTAGTTAACAATAATAATGGCGCAGAAATAGATGACATAAAAGCATCAAAGATTTATGCCGCCCCTTGTACTTGTCCTCATTGCTTACAGGATTACACGTTGCGTAAATATACTAATTCTCCAATTCGAAGCTTTCGAACTGGTATTGATCGTAGCAACCAGATACTTAGTAAGGAATTGCTGTACCAGTTAGATGATAATTCTGCTAAGCTTATCGGCTTCTCTGATAGCCGTGAGGATGCTGCAAAACAGGCACTTGGTATTGAGAAGGAACAATATCGAGATATGGTGCGTATGCTATTTGTAGACAGTGTAAATGAGGTAGGTATCAATGATATAGTTGATTTTATAAAGCAGCAATTGTCAATAGGCACTAAAAAGAAAGAAATTCGGGAAGCTGTAAAGTCAAAATGGTTGCGACCAGACATCTCTGATGTTACAAATGCCATCTTTGACGCTATTGATGATGATGACTTCTCTGGATTATCACAATACTCACAAAATAATATCCCATTATCAAATTTCATTGGTAATGGTTTTGATGGTACATTGGTAAGAAAACTTCTCGAAAGAGGAATTAATCCTGCTGGTGAAGCTCATAAGTTCCAATGGTATGAGAAAGATAATGCTGAAGGATTATTCCATTGGAGTACAGCCTAT
This sequence comes from Bacteroides sp. Ga6A2, assembly GCF_000702225.1. NCBI lineage: Bacteria > Pseudomonadati > Bacteroidota > Bacteroidia > Bacteroidales > Bacteroidaceae > Bacteroides > Bacteroides sp. Ga6A2. The sequence goes on from NZ_JNKX01000001.1 coordinate 141,109, forward strand.
GATTTTTCAAAGTTTGCCCTTGTACAGTATCCTCATTTTAAAAAGGAAGAATATAAAAGCCAAATCCGTAAGCAATTAGAAAATGCAATATTTGCCAACTCATTTGGTAAGTATATGGGAGTAAGTGTGCTTGATGCCGGTATTGGTTACATAAGTAGTCCTCAATCCGATGCCGTTGAAGCTTCGAATGAGTATCAAACGCTAAGAAGATTATTGCCAACAGATGTAAGCGTTTATGAATTTGTTGATGCATTCATTCGAGTAATGGGTGATAACTATCTCTATCCAAGTGTAGAAGAGGGTAATGCTTACGTAGATTACGAGCACTTAAAGGGTTCTGTAAAACGTCCAATTAAGGTATTCTGTGAAAGAAGAGGTGGTGATGAAAACAGTTTAGGAGATGCTCTTGTAAGGTATTTAAAGAAATATTGTACAGACATAAATGTACTGTCTCTTGAACTTGAAAAGTTGTCGTTTACGAAGATGACGAACGAGAAATATATGAAATGTCCGAAATGTGGTCGAGTTCATCCTAATAAGGGCTTTGGGTTCTGTACAAATACAAGCTGCATGGAGAAATTAGATCCATCGGTTACTGTAGATACAGATTCTCTACACGATCATTACATTTCGTTTGACATCTTGAAGGAGAAAAGGGCTCCAAGGCGATTGCATACAGAAGAGTTATCAGGACAGACGGATGACATTCAGGCACGTTTGCGTGAGTTTAAGGATCTCATTCTCATTGATGATAACGATCCTACAAAACTTGGAAAAGAGATGACAATGCCTATTGATATGGTTTGTGTTACAACAACCATGGAAGTAGGTGTGGATATTGGTAGTTTGCAAGCTATCTTCCAAGGCAATATGCCACCTACACGTTACAATTATCAGCAACGTGTAGGTCGTGGCGGTCGTCGAGGACAGGCTTATTCTACAGCATTCACCTTCTGCCGTGGTAGAAGTCATGATGTGTACTATTACGAAAAGGCTACAGATGAAATGGTAGGTGGTATTCCTGCAACACCTACATTGTCATTGGCACCATACAAAGACACTAATGGTGAGGTACGCATGAAGCAAGCTATAATGAAGCGTGTTATTGTCAAAGAGGTTTTGCATCAAGCATTTCTTAGTCTTCCATATCAATACGACCTTCAGGATACAGCAGGTGAATTTGGACGTATTGCTGATTGGGGCGTCAATCAAAAAGAGCTTAAAAACTGGCTTGCATCAAACGAAGATGCAGTGAATGGTATTGTACATCGTTATTTTGATCAGTTCAATACTAATAACCAGATTCAAAAGGACATCAAAGAAATCATTGAGTGGATATTAACTAAAATGGTTGGTCAAATTGATTTTGCTGTAAAAAAGACATCTAATAAAGACAAGGGACTTGCAGAATACCTTTCAGAAGCAGGATTCTTGCCTATGTATGGTATGCCATCTGATTCAAGGAACTTCTATCATGGGTTTGATAGTGTATTCAAAAGAGTAAAGAGTGTTGACCGTTCAAGTGAGATTGCCATATCGGAGTTTGCACCTGGTTCTGAGAAAACAAAGGACAAGGGCAAATATCGTGTAGAGGGTTTGACTATACCGATGATTGATGAAGCGAATGACAGAGGACAGATCAGTTTCTTTAACCCTAATGGTGATGCCTTGTCTGATAGGTATATCCTCACGTATATTAAAAATATAGGAGAGGATGATAATAATATTAAGGAGATCATTGAGGCTCCTGTTGGCGTACCATCTCATCAGATAAAATTGACCGACAAGCAACGCCTTATTGTGATTCCTCAAGCTTACCGATCACTTCAGATTAAAGGTAATACAGGTACTCCTGTGGAGAATAATGACAAGGGGAGTAGCTTCACTCAAAGCCAGATCTTTGCACGTGATAATAGTTCCTCATCTGCTCCATCAAACAAGAAAACTGTAGGTAACGTAGACATTTCTGTATATGAGATGGGATTAAACGAGGATCCTACGGTTTGGCATGTAAATAGTAATAATAACAGATTCTACACTGGTGCATATTCTGCAAATGGATTGGAAATGCCTTATGGTAAAATGGCAAACTTTATGTTCTTTGATAAATACAATACGAATGGCAGAACAGAGACCTCAAGAAAAGATCAAGATCCGCAAAACACTTTAGATATAGCTTTGGGTTCAAAGAAGATCACTGAAATGATAAAGCTTGAGCTGAAGACTTATCCATCTGTACTTAATCTGTCATTAGAAACAGGAAATAGATCTGCTATTAGAGCGGCATTCTACTCAGCTGCGTTCCTCCTGCAAAGGGCTTTGGCTGACAAACTTGACGTTCAACCTGACGAAATCGAAATCTGTGAGAAGATTGACGATAAGTTTGAATATCCATCTTTGTATCTAAGTGATGCGCTTCCTAATGGTGCTGGTATTGTAAGTTACCTATACCAAGATGGTAAATTGGAAGAATTGATCAGAAGCATCATCAATTTCGATTCATTTGACTCTGATAAGACTTCGAAGGATAAGAGTTTCATGCAATCCTTGATTTCGGAGAAACATATGAGAAACTGTCTGACAGCATGTCAAAAGTGCCTTTTAACATATAGTAATAGAGGATTTCATCATGTGCTTGATTGGAGATTAGGTGTTGGATTATTGCGTTTGATGTTGGACGAGACTTATGATTTTGGTTTTGATGCGTCAACTCGTGGTAGATACGAGGAAATGTCGGATTGGAACTATATTATACATGAATGTGCCCAAAAGTATAACTTTGCTCCAGAGTCGAATGAGCAGTATTATTGGTTCAAAGATGGGGCTTGTACTGTTTTCTATCATCCTTTGTGGAATAGGAAAAAGCTACTTGAGAATATTACAGAACAGTATGATGGTTTACACATGTTTAATACCTTTAAGATCCTAAGATCAGATATGACAGAAGATAAAGACGATAGTATAGTTGCCCATACATGCTCTGGGGTAAAGCGACTGAATAGAATAAAAGCGTCAAAGCTGAATTCCTCTCGTACTATTGCTCCTCAACAGATTAAAACAGAGGATGATAATGATGTGGAATTGTAATATTCAGGCATACCGATGTCTGGTAAAAGTTGAAAATGGATAAAAAAAAGAATCTGCATTGCCATAAACAGACATTGCGGATTCTTTTTTAAGGGAGGTAAGCCCTATGCATTTTTCACTCCAAATTGGTCATTTGGTTGGCTATTTTCGTGGTCGCATTCGTAACTGTTTGAAAAAGAACGTTCTATAAATTATTTTTTAATGACCGCCATTAGAAAATCGACTTCACAAATAACTGATTTTTTAGAAATTTACGAACTAAACCACGGATTTATTTACTTCTAATGACCGATTTGGGTTTAATAACTGATTTTGGAAATATGACTGTGCAATAACGGATTCAACGGATTCTGCAAAGGCAGAAAATGCCGCGGTAAAAACAAAAAAAGAAGGCTGATTAAAAATCAACCTTCTTTTTGTACGCTCTCAGGGGATCGAACCCTGGACCCACTGATTAAGAGTCAGTTGCTCTACCAACTGAGCTAAGAACGCATTTCCTTGTTTGCGGGTGCAAAGATACAAGGAATTTTGAAATCTCCAAAACTTTTTGCGAGAAAAATAAGGAAAATATTGCATTTTCTGCATTTTCCTCGCAAAAAGCCCTTATCGGGTGAGCGAGAACTTCATGCTCAGACCAAAATCGACCGTTGTGGTTGGATATGCCGTTGTGCTTATTAGCGGCACGTTTCGCTGGCGGTCGTAATACGCGCTCATCGTTAGCAGACGGTTGAACGTGTAGTCTGCGCTTATGCTCAGTTTTATCGCCTTGCTTCCGCTGTTGGCTGTTGTCAGAGCCGTGCTGATGTTTCGGCAGAGTGCGTTTTGTGAGCGCAGCGAGAAGTCGGCACGAATGTTAAGGTCTGTGCTCACGCGGTTGCGGCTCTTCTTTGCCGGCGCGGTGCTCTCTTCGCTGTTGCCCGAATCCTTTTTCTTGCTCTTCTTGTCCTTCATCACCTTGTGACCTCCGAAGAACTTGAAGTCCACAATCTTGTAGCCTGCGCCAAACACGAGGTCGTCGCTCGTAGTCTCCACAATCTGGGTCGAAGCCATGCTAAGGTTAAGTATGCGCGTCTTCTTCATCTCGACCTTTGCCGTAAGATTGTTGTGCAGCGTTACGTTCAGTCCGATGAGAGGCGAGAACGACTCGTTGATAGAGCATGTGCTCACGTCGAACATGCTGCTCGGAACAGGGTTTCCCGTTGCCACATCGGTAACGAAGCCCATATTGTCGCCCATGTACTGCTGGAAGGTAGAGAACGTGTTGTAACTTCCGATGCTGAAGATGCTCTTGTATCCGTGAGTGATGTTAACGCTCTTGAAGTACCTTCTGAAGAAGCTCAGCTTGCCCAAGCCCGAGTAGGTGAACTTCCAGTTTGGCATCATCTGGCTCAGGGTAGGGAAGATATCGAGTGGCGACGTCATGGCGTTGCCCTTGCTGTAGGCCGAGAGGAACGCCGGAATCATTACGTCGGCAGAATATTTGTTCACCGTTCCGTTGTTGGCATCGAACGTCTGTCCCGCCAGCGATGTTCCGTTAGGATATGTAGCCCCCGCATATCGCGCCTCTATTCGCTTCTGGATGATATCGAGGTTGTTTAGGAACTGGTTGAACGTTGCGCTGTAATATCCGTTGTTTACGTTTCCGCTGCTTGCGAAGGCCGATTTCAGCGACACGATGGTCATGTTGAGCGTTCCGCTTCGTGTCTCGGGCATTCCGCTGTACATATATTCTATGCTTCGTGCGCGGCTCACCGTTCGGCTTGCGTTAAGGTCTATCTTGAACTCGCGCACAGGCTCGAGCGTTACCTTAATCTGAAGGTCTTCGCTAAGGTTTGTCGTTGCAGGCGATGACAGACTGTCGTTGCCCATCAGCCAGCCGTTGTCGTGCGCTCTCTGAATGTATCCGTCGCCCACCATTCCGAAGGCAAAGCCCATACCCGGCGCCATGATGTCGCCCTTGCGCTGTCCGAAGAAGTCGCCCACCTCAGGGGCAAATCCCGGAAGCGACATGGCGTAGGTGTTGCGGTAACTGATGCTTGCGTTGCGTACCATCATCAGGCCGCGTGCCACATACTGCGCCGTCTTGAACCACGCCTTGTTCTCGAGAGGCTCTTTGGCAGTAACCGAAACCTTTACCCTTACCGAGTCGTTGTTCGTAATGTCAATCTTGTTCTCGTTTACTACCTTGTATTTTATAGGATATTCCTTGCCGTCCTTTGTGGTGGCTGTTACGATGAGGCGTTTGCTCTTGCGGTTGTGCAGCAGAGTCAGCGGCTTGTTTTTAGACAGCGTAACCTCTTTGGTAAACCTCTTTGAATTGCCCGGCTTGCTTGCCGCAGGTGCGTTGCCCTTCTTCTTTGGCTGATTGTTGCTTTTGCGCTGTATGCGTGCGAACTTCTGGTTCACCTCTTTCAGGAACGGAATTTTGTTGTAGAGAGTCTCGAAGTTCAGTTTTCCGTTCATGTTAATGGTGCGCTGCATGTTAATGGTGTTGCCGTAACTGTTGCCGTCCTCGTCCTCGGTGCCGCGCTCCCAGTTGTACGACGAGTTGTAGCTTGCGTCGGCATTTATCCAGTCGAAGCAAGGCAGCTTGTTCAGCGGACTCTGGAAACTTGCCGTGAATGTCTGCTGATAGTCGAGCGGACGACCCCAATGCATGATGCTCGTCTTTACCGAGTCCTTCCAAGCCGTGTACTCATCGGGATATAGGTCCTTGTTAACCGCAACGTACGGCTCTTCAATCTCGGCATGAGTGGCGGTGGTTAGGTTCATGTGAAGATTCTTCGTCAAGTCCCATCGCACGTTCATCTCGCGGTTAAACAGGAACTGGTCGGCAAAGCTGATAGGCAGATTGCTGCGTTCGCCGGCGGTGAGAGCCTCGATGTCGCGCTCCTGCAGCTCGTAGTAGTGGCGGCTGATGTCGGATGAGACAGAGATGCTCTGAGGCAGGTAGTTAAGGTTGAATTCCTTCAGAATTCTGTACCACTTGCTCTTGCTCTTTATCTTGCTGAACGGTTGCCAAGGCTTGTAGCTTGGCGCGTAGTTGTAGCTGATGAGTCCCTTCCAGTCGAGTTCCTTCTCCCAGTCGGTGCTCTCGCCGCTGTTGTACTTCATGCTTCGGCTGAAACTGAACGAGAAGTTGGCTGGGTCGTAAGGCATAGGGTTCTTGCTTGCTATGTTGAACTTGACGTTGCTGAAACTCAGGTTGCTGAAGGTTGAAATCGTCGTGGTGAGATGTTCGAGCGAGTCCTTCTCCTGCTTGTCGGCGCAGAGTGCGTACGAGTCTTTCAGAAGCATGTCCGTATCGAACGGATTGTACTTCGGCGTTGTTCTCTCCTTTGTGAACGAGTAGTAGAGCGGCATACTCAGTTTCACCTTCTCAGGAACGAGTTTGCCCAGCTCGAACGATGTTGTAACGGCATACTGGAAGTAGTCGTCCGTGCGTCGTTCGGCAAGCGTCTGCTCCAGTCCGCCGTAGCCTGCGCTCTCGTAGTGTCCTTGCAGCGATACCGAGCCAAGGTCGGCAAGTTGCATACTCAGATTGCCCTGTGCAGCCCATCCGCCTTCGTTTTCCGTGCCTTTCAGGCGTAGTTCGTTTACCCATACCTCGGCACTCTTTACCTCGCGGCTGTTATTGCGCAGACCAATCATTATTGTCTTAATCTCGCCCAGCGTAGGGTTACCCATTATGCTTATCTTGTTGTTTGGGTGTTCGGGGTCGTACTCGCTGTAAAGGTTGTTGAAGTTCACGCTTCCGTCGTTACGGGCTTTGTTGCGGGCCTTCTTTATCTTGGTGAATTTGCTGAACTCAACGTCCATGTAGTTGGCATCCGGCCATACCGATGTGCGTCCGCTCTCCTCGTGGTACTTACCTTCGGGAGTGAGGACGAGTGGAATCTCGTATTCGTAGTAGTTGTTCTTGTAGTCAGAGCCAAGGCGTACGAACATACTTATCTGGTTGTCTGTCAGATTTGTGATGTCGTTTTCGAGGGCGTTGGCATGAGCGTACATCTGTATGCGCTTGTATTGGCGAAGGTCGATGTTTGTGCCTTTGTAAACGGCGCGGGCATCGCCGCTCGACAGATTCTTTACAACGAGGCTCAGAGCCTGCTCGTTGTTCTGCGTAAGTTGGCTCTGGCTTGGGTCGAGCACACGGCTTATTCCCGGAGGAAGAACATAGTTTACAGGAGTCTTGTCGTTGTTCTCCTCGATGTTTACCGCGCTCATCAGCAGGGTAGCGTTTGTTGCAGGAGCATCGGCGGTGTAGAGTTTCTGGTCGTAGGTTCGCCAGTCGCTTCGCACAAGGTCGAGCGTTGCAAAGCGAAGTATTATCGGCTGCTCGAATCCCGTCAGGAACATTCGGGCAAAGCGTATGCTCGAGAAGTCGCTTATGTTGCCCACAATCTTCTCGTATTCGTCAACCGGAACGCGGAACTGATACCAGTAAACATCCTTTGTGTCGTCCTTGCAGATGGCGGCGCGCTTGTCTACGATAAAGTTGCGGCCTACAACCATGTCTTCGGGACGGATGCTTATGTGATACTGGAAATACTTCTCATATTCGTTCATTGTGTAGTCAGAGTTCTTATCCTCGGTATCAGGCACGCTCTTGTATGCCGTGTCGTACTTCTCGCCGTTGGTGCCCGATTCAGGCGAGTTGCCCGACGGGTTGTTTATGCGGCGGTAGCGGTCGAGGATGCCCACGCGCTGACTGTCGTAGTCGCTTCCGCGGAAGTAGTGATAGTCGTCGTTTGCAGGGTCGCTGTAAATAGAGTCGTAAACCGCAGGACTTACCTTGCCGCGAATCTCGTCGAGGTAAGCCTTGTAGGCAGGGTAGAGCCTCTCATCGTCGTCGCTTAGTCCGTTGAAGCCTACATCCTGCTTTGTTCTTGCTCCGGCGGTAGAGTTGAAGGCATACACCACGCTTGTCGATGTGTTCGGAACGCGTCCCCACGCCGTTTCGCTGTAGTTCTTGTCGGCATCGCTTATCGGCAGACCGCTCTCGTAGCCCTTCTTTCCGTCTTTCAGAATATCCTCGCTAATCTCGCCGAGGTTAAGGTAGAAGTCGCCGCCCCGGTTGCTTCCGTCGGTGTTGTAGATGAATGGGTCGAGCATCCAGAACTCAACATATTCGATGTTCGATGTCTCGAAGTCGTTAGTGTCGAGTTTTCGCATCATTCCGCCCCATCTCTTCGACGGATTGTTCAGTTTGCCTTCGTAAGTCAGGTCGGGGTCGAGGTTGTACGGACCTCTCTCCGAAGGATAGTAGGCGAGGTTGAGGATTGAGAGCGTTGTTGTCTCGCCCACGTTTGTATCCTTGTTCGGATAGATTTCGCGTTCGTACACCTCGCGCACATAGTGGTTGCTCAGTTGCTTAGTGTCGCTCTTGATGTAACTTGGCGTGAGCGACGAACTGCGGCGCGTAAACAGAGGGTCGATGTAATACCAACTCAGCGCGGCGCGGTTGAATCCGTAGCGCACGTCGTTGCTCAGTTTGCTCTCCTCGAAATCCGACGGAGTGCTACAGATGCTCCATGCCGTTGGCGTGCGTATGTCTATGCCGTTCTTTGTGTACTCAAAGTCGTCGATATACGATGCGCCGCCCTGCGTTCCGCTCGGACTGCCGGCAAACAGTCGGGCATACTCGCCCGTGAAGTTTATCGACGACGGTGCCGATGTGTTTACGAACGGAAGTTTGTCAATCATATTCGTGAGCCACTGGCTCTCTTTCTTGTACGACACGTTGAAGCCCACAACCGAGTTGTTGAGCGGTTCTTCGCTCATGCTCACCTTTGTTGTGAGCGGCTTCTCGCTCATGTGCTGCAACGTACCGCCTATGATGAAGTCTTTGTTGAACGTGTATTCCCAGTTCATGCCAAGCATCGTCTTGCGCTGAAGGCTGTATTCCGTGTTGCTTTCGAGGCTCACGTTTACCGATGTTCCGGCGTCGATTATGCTCTGGTTTATGATTGTAACCACGCCCAGACCGTAGTCTACCGTATAGTCGGTGTTCTCGGTAAGCGTTACTCCGCCTGCCGTTACAACCACCGAGCCTTGCGGAATGTTCATGCTGCCCAGTTGAATCTCGCTGCCCGATGAGGCTTTGTACTGTCCGGCAAGCATGAACTTGTTTTTCTCGGCAATCTGCTTGGCAACGGTCTTGGTGCTGTCGTACAGTTCGCTGAAGCAGTATTTGTTGGCGGTGGCTTCGGATGCTCCGCCCTTAATGATTGCGTTTTTCAGGTCATCGCCGAAAGGCTCGACCACCGGAAAGTATACTCGTCCGGTTGATGAGTTTACGGTGTAGCCCTCGATATAGTCGAAATAACCGTTAGGATTGCTTTTGTTGCTGTTGTCCAGACGGTCGCAGCCCAGCAGACGCAGCAGAGTCTTGTCCTTGAATTCTATTTCGGGCAGGTAGTTTGAGTAAATTCCGGTGGTATCGCTCTGAATCTTTATGTCGAGGCGGAATTTCTCTTTCTGCATTGAGTATGCGCCGAGCGAGTAGACGTTGCGCATCATCAGTTTCCATGTGCCCGATTTTGGCGAGTTGCTGGTGCTCTTCAGAAGTTTTACGAGAAGGGCAGAGTTTGAGTCTTTTATGTCGGTAGAGAATTCGCCCACCTGATACGTCTGTCCGCCGTAGGTGTATTCGAACGCAACGGCAAGCACTTGGTCGGTCTGGAGAGTGCTCTTCAGCGAGATGAAGCCGAAGTTGCTGTTCAGCGTGTATTCCGACGAAGTTAACATTCGGGCGTTCTCTATCTTTTCGTAGTCCACGCCGCCCTCCAGATTGTTGAATCCGTCGAGCGTGGTGCTTACCTGTTCAATGTCTCGTGCCGTCTGAATCTGCGAAACGGTAGAGTAGAGCGTGTTGCTTGTGTTGCTTGGGTTTGCCGAGCCGCCGCCCCAGTTTGGGTTGCTAAGATGTCTGCCTTCGCCCAAGTCGGTGAAAGCCACGATGTTGCGCGGACTTGTGTAACTGCCGTTTTTGTTAGTAACCCACACCTCTACGCGCGTTATGTTTATGCCCGACATGATGTTAGGCAGTTTTGCCATGTTGGCGTTGTATGTGTCGCGGAAGTATTGCGCAAGGAAGAAGTGGCGGTTCTCGTCGTAGTTGTCGGCCGAGAACTCGAACGGTGTTGTCTGTGCTCCGCCTTTCGACGAAACCGATTTCGAAGTAGAGTTCTTCTGCGAAACCACGGTCTGCAACTTCAGTTTGCCGAACTGCATGTCGGCGCGTATTCCGAAGAGCGACGATGCGCCCGATATGAGCGAGTTGTTCGAAGGAAAACTCACGTTTCCACCTTCGAGAAGTTTTATTATCTCGTCCTCCTTGCCCTCGTACTGGAGTTTGATTTTCTTTGTGTCGAAGTCGAACGTGGCATCGGTGTTGTAGTTGAGGTTCATCTTCATCTTGTCGCCCACCTTTCCGTTGAGCGAGAGATTTATTTTTTCGTCGAAGTCGAAGCCGAACGTGCGCCGGCTTCTCAGCGGCAGACTCGGATTCTCGGTGTTCTTGTAGTTTCCGCCGAGTTTTATCTCAGCCGAACCCTGAGTCTTAATCTGCACGCCGCCCTTGCCGAAAATCTTCTCGGCCGGACCAAGGTCGAAGTGCATGTCGCTGAAGTCGAACTTGTCCTTGCCCTTAGCCACGAAAGCCGAGTCGTTCTTCTGCTTGAAGAAGGCGCGCATTGCCTGCTTCTCGCGCCATTGTCCGTATTCGTTTACCGACATTATGAACGGCGTGTTCAGGAAATTGTTTCCGAGTTTGTTTCCTACGCGGTAGTAGTTGCCCTTCTCGTTGTATTCGGCTTCGGTTTTAAGGTTGTCGGGCGATTTCAGGTCCGATGTGTTCTCTTTCAGTTCGTCCTGCTCCATAGCAACAGTCTTGCTCACCCCAAAGCGAGGGTGAGCAAGACTGTCTGAATCTGCCTGAGCTTTGTATTCAGAATTTATTTCGTTGTTTAAGGCGGTCTTTATCCTTGCCTCTGGTGTGAGGATGTTAATTGCCCAGTTGGCAGAAGCCAGCGACACCAGAGCAGAAAGGACGGCAGCCTTGTTCCATTGTCTAAAGCCAATCATCAAAAAATGTTTGTCAAGATTATTTCAGCATCTTCAATGCCATCTTTATAACCTCCTGCACGGTGTAGTCGGGATTTTCCTTCAGCAACTCGTTCACCGCCTTGCTTGTTGGGGCAGGGGCGAAGCCGAGCATGGTGAGCGCGCTCACAGCCTCTTCGCGCGTCTCCTTCGTCTTGCTGCTTACGGCCGAGTCTGCCGATGCCGTGGTGCTTATTCCGTTGGTGTTGGCAATGTTGCCCACCTTGTCCTTCAGTTCAACAATTATTCGTTGTGCCGTTTTCAGTCCTATGCCTTTTACGCCCTTCAGAACCTTGTCGTTCTCGGTGGTTATGGTGTCGCACAGTTCGGCCGGAGTGAATGCCGACAGAATCATTCGTGCCGAGTTGCCGCCAATGCCCGAAACCGAGATGAGCAGCAGGAACAGCTCGCGCTCGCTTTTTGTGGCAAATCCGTACAGAACGTAGGCATCTTCGCGGATAGCCTCGTAGACGTATAGTTTTGCATCCTTCTTTCCCTGAATGGCAGAGAATGTATTTAGCGATATATTAAGCAGATAACCAACGCCGTTGCAGTCAATCACGGCAGTTGCCGGAGTCAGTTCGTCGAGTGTGCCTCTAACAAATTCAATCATGTGTGTAATATTATAAATAATATATACTCAACGCTCTTTTTCTTTATATATTGTGTATGATGATTTCTTTGGGTAGAAAAATGCTGATTTTTGCGCCATGATATTCGAACTTTTTTAGAGTAAAAATGTGCCGAAAAAAACTTTATGATTTTTACTTTTTTTTAGAAAGTCGTGATAAAAATTATCATTTCCAAAAAAAAACTATCCGTTTCTTGGATAATTGTTAGAATATATGTACTTTAGCCACGTTTTTCAGTTTAAGGGCATGAACATTTAACGATGATGAATATTTGGAAGAATTTTTTTGCTGAACTTTTCACGCTGATACTATTAAAATAGAGATAGTTTTTATGTCTAAACGTACAGCTATGCTGTGCGTGGTGGCATCTGCTTTAGTTGTTGCGGAGAGAAAAAACTATGTTCTTGCATAAAAAAGAATTTCGATTTTGCTTTATATTTATTAACTTTAAAAGTGAGAATTATGAAAAGAGTAAACATTAAAAGAAAGGGGTATCGTAAACCGGCGATGAAGGTCGTTAAGTTACAGCACCACAGCCATCTTTTGGCTGGCAGTTATAGTACATCTGGTTCCGGCAATGGAACTGGTACGAAAAACTACATCTGGAATACTCCTACTGAAGAGTAACGAACCCGCAAACGCAAGTAAAATTGTGATTACACGATGACTTAATAAGGCGTGCTTGTCTTTGTCGTGCATGAGCAATTTGAAGTTTAAAAAAATCAAGACAATGAAAAAGACAATGAGATTTCTTAGTATTGTAGCCCTCGCATTCGTGGGCGCAGTAATGACTGGCTGTTCAAACGATGACGACAGCGCCATCGACAAGTCGCAGCAGCTTGAGAACACAAGTAAAAAGGTTGTAACCATGACCACCAACGTTGCACTCGACGCCGGCGCAACAACGCGTGCATTGACTGGCGAAGGCGTTAAGACATTTGCCGTTGGCGAGCAGATGGCTATTGTTTACAGCAACGGAAGTGGCATGGTAAAGGCTGTGAGCCGTGCCCTCAAAGCAGACGATATCAAGGATGCCGGCACAAGTGCATCATTTACCTTCGACCTTGAAACACCTGACAAGTCGATAGATGTAACTTACATTTATCCTGCATTTATGGCGAGGGCTGACGGATCCATCAACTACGATGCCCTTGCTAATCAGGACGGTACTCTGGCAAGCCTTGCCAGCAATCTTGACTTGGCTACTTATAAAGGAGAGTGGCTAGGCGAAAATCTTCCAAGTTGTACGCTCGAAAACCAGCTCGCCATCCTTGCTCTTACCCTCAAGGACAGCGATGGAGCCAACGAAATTACTGGTAACGTTACTGATGTAACAGTTAAGGCAGATGAGGATACTTATACAGTAACCCGTTCGGCTGCTGCAGGTCCTATCTATGTTGCTATTAAGCCTATAGCTTCAAAGAACGTTCTGGTTACAACCACCGGTGGCTCAAAGGAGTATGTTAAGCTATTGACTGAAAAGACCTACGCCTCTGGCAATGGCTATAGTGTAAGTTGGAGGATGACTCCTATTATTCCTTTTACAGAAGCTACTGCCAATGACGTTGGCAGGGTGATTGCTATCGACGGTAAAGTCTACGACAATACAACCATTGCTACAGCGGTAAACACCACAGCAGTTGCAATAATTTCATACGTAGGCAATCCAAAAGACGCAGGAGTTGGGTGGTACAGAGGTCTTGCTATTGGCATGAGAGACTACACCGGTGGCCGCGTTGTTTGGAACGATGCCGCAAGTGTTGCTGAGAGCAATAACGGCACCGTGGTTCCAGGCGGCACCAGTGGCTGGTTCTTGCCGTCTGTAGCCCAGTTAGAAAAGGTTTGTCAGGGACTTGCAACCAAGAAAAAAGGTACTGCAGTTACTACAGAACTCTCAGTTGATGCTAACCCTGATTACGCATATACTAACTTGAATAGTATCATTACCGGTGCAGGTGGTACTGGTTTTGTAGATAGAGCCTATTGTACAAGTACAGCAACCAGTGAAACCACTGCGTGGTATTTTGGTTTCAGGAGTGGTATGCTTAATGATAAGCCGAAGAAGGATTTTGGCGACGTTCGCTCTGTCATTGCTTTCTAAATGGTTTCTCCATTTTCCAAAATATCTGATTTAGCCGCGTCAGCGGCTTGGAAAAACTAACGCCCAAGGAGGACGGCACTTTCGCCACGGCGAAAGAAGCCGCCCTCCTTTCTTTCCTAACTGCTAAAACTTAAAATCGAAGACCTCAGTCTGTTTGTCGCTATCAAAAAAATACGTCAGTTCGGAAATTCGGCAGAACGAAGATTTGTGGCTATTTCTTCGGGATGCCTTCGGGATTCGTTTGGGTTTTCTGCGTTCCATTTTTTCCGAATTTTCAACTTACCCTATTGTCAATTGTGAATTTTGAATTGTCCATTAAATATTTGTTTTTTTCAAATGTTTAGAAAATGATGGAAAATTTACGTTTTGCAAAATAAAATGTTATTTTTCCTTTGTCTAATAGAAAGAATATGTGTAATTTAGCCACGTTTTATTATTTAAGGCATGATTTTTAACTGCAGATGAATATTTTGAGGAATTTTTTGCTGAACTTTTCACGCTGATACTATTTTATTAACCCAAATAATATGTTATTATGAAAAAAAGTAGAACACTAAAAATGTTTTCGGCACGCGCAGCTATGCTGATGTTCGCAGCCATATTCTCTGCCGGAGCATGGGCACAGAATACCATTGAATGTAGTGGACCGAATCCGTATAAGGCTACTATCCATGGTGATACAGAGTCCGATGTACATATGGATGCATTTATAGGCGCAATGTTGTCTGCGATTGATTGTAAACGTGAGTTCAAAATAGGTGTGCCGGCTACTATTGTATTACCATTCCCTACAAGTGGTATGACTGTAACAGGAGGAAATTTCTATCAGTTTGCATGTGTAGATTATGACGAAACTAAAGGGCAGTGGGTGGCATCTATGACATCTGTTGATGCAAATAATCTGGAAAGAAACACCCCTTATATAATTGTCCCAACAGCAACTAAACTTGAATTTGACTTGCATGGCAGCGAGGTTCATTATTATACGGGTGATGCAATAGTAACATGCGATTGCTGGGCTTTTGTAGGTACATACAAAACAGTACGTTGGGCTGACGCTTCTATATCTACAGATGCCTTGGAATTTGACCATGATAATATTGAAGTTGGTGACTATTATGGATTTGCTGCAAATGGTGGCACGTCGATTGGAACAGGAGAATCTGTTGCAGCTGGTGAATTTGTAAAGTGTTCGGGTGATGGCTCTAAAAGCGGAAGTGCTTTCATTTATCCTTTGCGTGCATATCTTCAGTTTGTTGGTGATGAGAATTGCCCAGCAAATAATGATACGAAGAAGTATACACGCTCGTCAGGCAACAGTTTGCCTACAAATATTTCAGTTGTATTGCGCGATGCCGACGGTCAGGTTACCAACATAGGCACAATATCAAAAGACACTGGCGAAATCATCTTCGAAGGCTGGTTTACTATCGACGGCATAAAGTTGCCTGCCGAGCCTACAAAGAGCGGTGTTTACATCCACAATGGCAAGAAGGTCGTTGTTAAGTGATAATAGGCAACGGTTCTTAATGCTTAGGTGAGATAATAACATACGAAAATCTTAAAACGGAAAGATATGAAAAATGTAATTCGTACAATAGATATGTCTAAGAAGGGCTACAACAAGCCAGCGATGAGAGTGGTTAAGTTGCAGCACGAGGCTCATTTGCTGAGTGGAAGTGCAAAAAAGTGTGTTAATCCTAATCCTTCTTCTGGTGGTAGTAATCCTTCAGCAAAGATATGGCATTGGCAGGTTGATTAAGTGCCTGTGAAACAGATAACAGAGTGTTAATCAGAAAAAGACTTGTTAAATGAAAGACACTAAGCAAATCTGTCGCACCGAAAAATTCTATATGCTCCTGCGCCTGGCATTAGGTCAGACGCAGGACTTTTCAGTAGATTTAAGTGACGATGATTGGATGTGGATGTATGATGAGGCTGAGCGTCAGACACTTGTCGGTATATTATACAATGGTGTTAAATCGCTTTCCGAGGACAAAAAACCGCCTTTCGACGTGCTGATGCAATGGGCTTACGATGCTGATAACATCCGCAGACTGAACGAGAAACTTAACAGCGAGGCAGCGCGCCTAACACGCCTTTTTGCCGAGCAAGGCTGCAAAACAGCAATCCTGAAAGGGCAGGCAAACGCACGCCTCTATCCCGACAAATTCTGCCGTCAGCCCGGCGACATAGACATTTGGGTTGAAGGCGGAAAAGAAAAGGTGCTGAGTCTGTTGGGTAGTATGGGAAAAGAGTATGATGCCGAGGAAACCGCTCATAGCCACCATGCACATTATCAGGAGAATGGGGTGGATATAGAAGCGCATTTCCAGCCTTCGGCAGGAACCCATAACCCAAAGACAAACGAAAGACTGTTGCGTTGGCAGGAACGGGAAATAAACAATCTTACTCTGACCGAGAGCGGTTTCTATTCGCCTTCTGTGCTTTTCGCCCTTGTAATGCAAATGGCTCATATAATGCAGCATGTGTTAATGGCTGGTGTGGGATTGCGCCAAGTGATAGACTACTATTGGCTGCTGCAAAATTCTACAGCCGAGGAACGGAATTGCGTATCGTCTCTGCTTCGCCCCTTCGGGTTGCAGAATACGGCAGGTGCTTTGATGTGGATTTTAAAAGAAAAAATCGGTCTCGAATCCGACAAAATGCTGTGCAAACCCAATCGCAGTCTTGGAAAATATATGCATGGCATGATAATGAAAGGCGGCAATTTCGGAAGATATGAAGAGCAGGAACAATATAGCAACATCTGGATGGAGGTGCTGGATTCAAGACTTCGGAATCTGCGAGGCATCCCCTTTGACTTTGTAGGATGTATGAACATGGAACTGCAATTTTGGAAATATATCCTAAGCTCAATTCCAGAGCGTCTGAAACACAGAAGCATATTCTTGAGAAACGTACAGAACTTATAGCGCGTAATGGCTTGTGACAATATCATAGAAGAAACAATAAGACTGGTAAACGAAGGCGTTACAGTTACGCTGCCAGTAACGGGGTGGAGTATGCTGCCCTTCATAGTTGGGGAGCGCGACTGCGTTGTTCTGCAAAAACCGGCACAGACAAAGGTGGGCGATGTGGTTCTGGCATGGGTAGACGACTGCAAATACGTAGTGCATCGCGTTGTACGCATAGACGGCGAAGACCTCTTTCTGATGGGCGACGGCAACCTCATAGCCATAGAGCATTGCTCGGCAGCCGATGTAAAAGCCGTGGCTACCCACGTTGTAGATTCGTCTGCCAAAAAGCATTATCTGTATGGCAGATGGCGGCGACTTGCCGTAAAACTGTGGTACTGGCTGCTTCCGATAAGGAAATATCTGTTGGCAATATACAAACGGCTATGAATCAAAAGAACGGATTAGTGCAGCGTGTTCCGCTTTTCTTTCAGACTTTGGAAAGAGAGGCGGAACGCGTTTTCATACATGCTTGTATAATCTTTTTTTGATATGATTGGTTGGCAGAATAGGGGATTTGTTTTTCTTTTACTTACTGTAATACGAGTAATGATTTCCCCTTGGCAAAAAAACTATCCTTTTTCTTGTACAGTTGCCAATAAAAATGTATTTTAGCAATGTTTTTTGAAAACGAGATATGATCATTAAGGCTAAAAAGCATTTTAATTCTATTATCATGACAACAACAGTCGCATTTGTGGCATTGGTCGCTGTGTGCTGTACAACTGCCTATTCGCGGAATCTGTTTGCCGAGGCTGGTGCTGCCGACTTTGCGACGACGGCTTATTGCGCAGATTCTTCTGCCGAATATTGCCGTGCCAACGAACTTCCGCTCAATTTTCTCGGTGAAGCCGTTAAATATGATGGTGAAATAAACGGAAAAGAAAGTAAACTCTCTGATTTATCGAAACTTATCGATGATAAAACAGATATGAATATACAATGTTGTATATATGACAATAGCGATTAGTTTTGCTGCAAATTATCCCCATCATTCAATATAAAATCCAAAAACAAGTAATAATTCAATCCAAAAAGTTAATTCATTCAATTTATGAAAACAGGTATTTCACTAATGACACTTCTTCTGACGGGAAGCCTTTGTGCCCATGCACAGAAAAAGTTTGCCAAAGTCGATGTTGCCGACTTCAAGACTACGGTCTGTGCCATCGACAGTTCTGCTGCAGCCGAGTATATCTACCGTATCGGCGAAACTGAGTACTACTATGCTGAAGGACACTTCTACATTAAGACAGAACTGAAAACACGAATCAGAGTTCTGAAGGACGACGGCAAGGACGCTGCTAACGTGGCGATTAGGTATTATTACAACTCAAAACGCCCAGTTACAGAGAACGACCGCATACAGAATCTGTCGGCAACGGCATACAATCTTGTAGACGGCAAGGTGGTAAAGACTTCGATGCCGTCGAAATACGTCTTCAAGGAGACGGTGAACGAGAATTCCGAGCGAATGAAGTTCTCTATTCCCGACGTGAAGGTTGGAACAATCATCGAATATAAGTACACCCACATATCGGAAGGCTACCATAACATCGACACATGGTATTCTCAGCAGGAATATCCCGTTCAGTATTCGTTCTATACCGTTACTATTCCGCAGTATTTCAAGTTTCACATCGAGGAGAAAGGTTTTCAACATTCAAACACAACCAGAAAGCCAGTCGACATGGTGTTCAACGTACAGGGAAACGTGCTGAAGACTACTGGCGAGAGGGTAACCACCGAGGCCGAGAACCTGAAGGCTATAAAGGACGAGGGATTTGTGTGGTGTCCTAAGACCTACTCGCACAACTTGTCATTCGAACTCTACGGAATTGACATTCCGGGAGCCGTGTACAAAGACTATACATCATCGTGGAACAGTGTAAGAAAGACCCTTGCCGAGGAAGGCGGATACCGGAAATGCCTCTCTCTGAAGAATCCGTATTCTGAGGAGATGAAGCAACTCGGGCTCGACGGAATGTCGGCAACAAAGAAGGCGAGCGTGCTCTTCGGCTTTATTCAGAAGAAACTGAAGTGGAACGGCGACTACAAACTCGTTGCCGACAACCCAAACAAGGCTGTGAAGAACGGAAAAGGCTCGAATGCCGAACTTAACTTTATTTACATGAGCATGTTGCGCGAGGCTGGAATAACCTGCACTCCGCTTCTGCTTTGCCTTCGCGACCGCGGACGACTGCCGGTTACTTATCCTTCAATAGACAAGTTGCATACTTTCGTCGTTGCCTTCTCCGACGAGAAAGGCGCTTTGTTCTTTGCCGACTGTTCTGCCGAGTATGGTGATGTTAACGTGCTTCCGCTCAACCTACTTGCCGAGGGCGTTCTGTACGAAACCGGAATTACAAGCATCGATTCGCAAGTGTTCGACTTGGCAGCCATCAGAGGTCATGCCGCAAAAACCGTTATCCGATGCGGAATAAATCCTGAGGGCGACCTTGTGGGCACAAAGAACAACACTTGTACCGGCATCCTTGCCGAGATGTTCAAAAAACAGTATCATGAGACAGAAGACAGTCTGGCTCTGATAGAGAAGATTGAGAAGTGGGGCGACTGCAAACTACAGTCTTACAACGTGAAGAACGTTGACGGAACAGGACTGAGTTCGACCGAGCAGTACCGATTCACAAAATCGCTGGGCAAGAGCGGCGACCGCCTTTATGTAAACCCTATGGTGTTTGCCGACGAGCGCAATAACTATTTCGTAAACCCAACTCGCGATATGCCTATCGAGTTCAGCAACTTGCAGAACACCGAGATTAAGTCGAGCATCCTTATTCCTGAGGATTACGAAATAGAAGAAATTCCGGCAGGAAAACTCCTTACCTTCAAGGACGGCGAACTGGAGGCGAAAATAGACATAAAGCAGCAGGGACGACTCATAACTACGGTCTACGACTTCAACGTGAACAACTCGTTCATTCTTGCAGCCGACTATGCCGAACTTCAGAAATTCTGGACCGAACTGCTCGATATCAACTCCCTGAAGATTGTCTTAAAAAAGAAAGCATAACACAGATGATGAAAAGAAATATTCTTGCACTTGCACTGCTGGCATCCGCTATGCCGGCGGTGCTTTGTGCGCAAGTAAAGTATGATGTTGAGAGCATTCCCGACTCGCTTAAGAAAAATGCCTTTTCGGTGGTGCGGAATTATGATGTAGATGTTGATGCCTCGGCGCGTAGCGAGTCGACGGTTCACTTCCGCCGGGTGGTTACGATTCTTAACAAGAAAGGACTCGACCATAGCGGATGGCACCGTGTTTATGACAAGTTCTCGTACCTGTCGTCGTTCTCGGGAAAGGCATACGATGCTAATGGCAACGTAATCTCTAAGATAAAGCAGAAGGATTTGCGCACCACCGCCGTGTCGTCTAATCTGGCATCGGACAACGTGCATTTTTACTACGACTGCGAGATTCTGTCATATCCATTTACGATAGAATATGAATGGACAGAGAAGTCGCGCGGCGGATACATCGATTTTCCTGTATTCTCTCCGATGAAGTACAGCCATCAGTCTATGCAGGAGGCAACCTATCAGATTACGGCATCGCCAAAGGTCGAGGTGCTGAAATACGAAACTCCGTCGAAAATGAATTTCGACGTTCAGGAAACAGCTAAGGGCAAGACTTACAAGTGGACTTTTCCGGCGCATCGCCATCTTGTAGACGAGGATTATATAGACGATGACGATATGCGCTATCCGATGGTTATTGCCGAGCCGTCGGAATTCTCAATAGGAGGCTCAACCGGAAGCCTGAAGTCGTGGGAAGAGTTCGGAAAATGGTACTGGCAACTTGCCGAAGGCCGCGACGTTCTGCCAAAAGAAGAAATTGCAAAAGTGAACTCGCTCATCGCCGACTGCAAGACCGATTTGGATAAGATAAAGGCTCTGTACAAGTATCTTGGCGAGAAAACAAGATATGTAAACATAAGCCTTGGCTTGGGCGGATGGCAGCCAATGTCGGCAACCGAGGTTAGCCGCACCGGATTTGGCGACTGCAAGGCTCTGGCAAATTACATGCAGGCTTTGCTCAAGCAGGTGGGCATAAAGTCGTATCAGGTTGTCATAAGCACCGAGGACGAAAATCTGCTGAAGGACTTTCCGAACATGCACCAACTGAACCATGTTGTTCTGTATATCGTCCGTCCCGACGACAAGTTCATCCTGATGGACTGTACCTGTCCGCAGCTTCCACTCGGTTTCATTCATTCGTCGCTTGCCGGACACGAGTGCCTGCTCGTTACTCCAGACGGCGGAAAAATCGTCCGTCTGCCCGATTATTCGGCATCCGACAGTCGCGAGATCCTCAGCGCAGATGTCAAGATTGGCAGCGACGGCAACGGGAAACTCACCTTTAGTTGCGACCATTTTGGCAGAAGATACAGCCGCACTTTCGGCATGGCGCGCGAGGACAAAGGCGAGCAGAAAAAGATAGTCCGCCGTTGGATTCGTCTTGACGATGCCACCGTTACCGATGTCGAAGTGAAAGATTTTCACGAAGAGGAAAAGCCGCATCTGCTTGTGAAATGCAGCATGACTGCTGTGTACGGCAAGATGAACGGCAGCAGAATGTTCATCCGATGCAATCCGTTCAGGTCGTTTGGCACGCCGCGATTCCGCAACGAGCGCACATCGCCAATAGTGATAGACAACTCGTACAGTTACTGCGACACGGTTCGCATCTCAATCCCCGACGACATGAAGATTGAGGCATTGCCAAATCCGCTAAAGGAAGAGTCGGAATTCGGCAGTTTCAGTTTCGCGGCAGTGCCTCAAGGCAACGTCGTCACGGTTGTTTCGACAATGGAGTGCCGAAAGGGGAAACACGACATCTCGAAGAAAGACGATTTCCTTAAATACATGGAAAAAAGGTCGAAAGCATACGGCGCAACAATCGTACTTGTGAAAAAATAAAAACGATTGTCCTTGATATTCTGAAAATATTTGTACCTTTACCCCCTGAATGAGAAATTTTGACTAACTATTGACTGTTTTTTTACATTTGAATGAGGTATATAGGTAAAATCGTAGGTCTGACGACCATTATTGTATTATTTTCATCAAGTATCAGGGCACAAAAAAGTGCGAGTATATATTTGGGCAAGTCGGCTTCGAACCGTATTGAGTTTGGTGCCGGGCAGTTGCAGTCGTCTCTTGCCAAACAGGGAATAAAGGTTTCTGTCTTCAGAAACGTGCCTAAAAAGCCCGTTTCGAAAGGCGGAAACCTTGTTTTTGTACTGAAGGAAGGAGCCGATTCGCTGAAGAAAGAAGGCTACAGCATTACATCTTCGAAGGGCGTGACAACAATCGTCGGAGCCGACGGCAGCGGAGCACTCTACGGCTGTGTTGAGTTGGCAGACAACTACATCGCCAAGAAGAACTTCAACTTTCCAGCATATCGTAGCGAGGCTCCCGAGATGGTTCTGCGCGGAACGTGCATCGGCGTTCAGAAACCTTATCTTCTGCCGGGCAGAATGGTTTATGAATATCCCTACACGCCCGAACTCTTTCCGTGGCTGTACGACAAGCAGCAGTGGATTAAGTATCTCGACATGCTTGTACACAACAAGATGAACTCCGTTTATCTGTGGAACGGCCATCCGTTTGCATCGCTCGTAAAACTTCCCGACTATCCGTTTGCCGTTGAGGTTGATGACGCAACATTCAAGAAGAACGAGGAAATCTTCAAGTTCATTACCGATGAGGCCGACAAACGAGGCATCTTTGTTATACAGATGTTCTACAATATTCTGGTTTCAAAGCCGTTTGCCGAGCATTACAAGATTAAGACTCAGGACAGGAACCGACAGATTACTCCGCTACTTAGCGACTACACCCGAAAGAGCATCGCAGCCTTTGTCGAGAAGTACAGCAACGTGGGTCTGCTTGTATGCCTTGGCGAGGCAATGAACACCTACGACGACGATGTTGAGTGGTTTACAAAGACCATCATCCCCGGCGTAAAGGACGGACTGAAGAAACTCGGCCGCACCGACGAGCCGCCTATCCTTGTCCGCGCTCACGATACCGACTGCAAGATGGTTATGGACGCATCTCTGCCATTGTACAAGAATCTTTACACCATGCACAAGTACAACGGCGAGAGCCTTACAACATATCAGCCGCGCGGACCGTGGTCTAAGATTCACAAAGATTTGAGCAGCCTCGGAAGCATCCATATCAGCAACGTGCATATTCTTGCAAATCTTGAGCCGTTCCGCTGGAGTTCGCCTGATTTCATTCAGCGCGCCGTTACGGCAATGCACACCGTTCATGGGGCAAACGCACTTCATCTGTATCCGCAGGCATCGTACTGGGATTATCCTTATACTGCCGACAAACTCGATGGCGGCAAGCGCGAGGAACAGTTATACCGCGACTGGATGTGGTACAAGGCATGGGCGCGCTACGCTTGGAAGGTTGAGCGCAACCGCAGCGACGAGGTCGACTTTTGGAACGGCGAACTGGCATCGTTCTACGGAACAACCGATGCCAATGCCGACCTTATTCGCAAGGCGTTTGAGCAGAGCGGCGAGATTGCTCCGAAGTTGCTGCGCCGTTTCGGCATAACCGAAGGAAACCGCCAGTGCCTTCTGCTTGGAATGTTTGCGAGTCAACTTATAAACCCTTATAAGTATACCGTTTATCCCGGCTTTTACGAGAGTTGTGGACCAGAAGGCGAGAAACTCATTGAGTATGTAGAGAAAGAATGGAAGTTCCTTCCGCACGAGGGAGAGTTGCCCCTCGACATCATAGACCAAGTGATGAACCACGGCGACAGGGCGGTGAAGGCTATCGATGCCATCGACATAAACTCAGTTTCCGCCAACCGCGACGAGTTTGAGCGACTGAAGAACGATATTCATTGCTATCGCGAATTTGCATATTCATTTGCATACAAGGTTATGGCCTGCAAATATGTGCTCGACTATCAGTGGGGACACCGCATTGCCGACCTCGACAAGGCTCTGCCGCTGTTCGAGAAGAGTCTGGAGTATTACAAGAATCTTGTAAGCCTTACAAACGGCAGTTATCTCTATGCCAACAGTATGCAGACAACGATGCGCCGCATACCAATCACGGGCGAGAACGGCAAGAACAAGCATTGGAGCGAGATGCTGGTGCATTATCAGAACGAACTTGACAACTTCAAAAAGAATATCGACTACTTGAAGAAGGTTGAGTCGGGCGAGATAAACGTGAAGGCAAAGGAATACAAACCTCTGCACAAGGCCGACATCAAGTGGATTAGCAATTACAAACAGGTTGATTTGAAAGTCGGAACAGACCTGTTCAACGACCGTCCTAACACGGCAGTTGAGGCCGTTGCTCCTGAACTCGACGGACTCACCGCACTTCAGTTCAGTTGTAACGACCAACGCAATTCGAGCGTGCTCACGGCCATCGAGTTCGAGACCGACAAGCCTGTAAAGATTCTTGTAGGCTACTTCAAGGACGAGCAGGACAAATATGCTCAGGCTCCGAAACTAGAGATTGACGCAACAGCCAACGAGTACGGTCAGGCAGAGCCTTATCTTTCAAACTCAATAAGATTGGCAAACATGCCGCTCGTAAACGTTCATGCCTATCATTTTGGCGCAGGACACCACAAACTGAATATGCCAAACGGCTTCCTCTTGGTTCTCGGCGCGACAAACGACGAACTTGAGCCTCGCAACGTTGGATTGAACGGCGGTGCAAAGTCGGTAGACTGGCTATTCTATTAAAGAAACAATATTCAGATGAAATATTACAGACTAACTATAACATTGATACTCGCTGCTCTTGTAACAGCCTTTGCACGCGCTCAGGTTGTTACGCAAGAGCGCATGGCGCAAATCTACGAAGAAGTAAAGACACCGTACAAGTACGGAATGGTTGTTGCGCCTGCCGACAATAAACACAAGATTGACTGCCCGACTGTTTTCCGCGAAGGAAAGAAGTGGCTTATGACATACGTCGTATATAACGGAAAGGGCGGAACCGACGGACGCGGATACGAAACATGGCTTGCCGAGAGCGACAATCTGCTTGAATGGCGCACCGTTGGCTGTATCCTGAAATATCGCGACGGCTTTTGGGACGCCAACCAGCGCGGCGGATTCCCCGGGCTATTGAACACAGACTGGGAAGGTAACGAAGAACTCGGCAAGTACAAGGGCAAGAACTGGATGACATACATCGGCGGCTCAGGAACTGGCTACGAAGCCGTTAATGCTCCGCTTTCCATAGGCTTGGCATGGACATCGAAGCCGATAGCCAATGGCGATGAATGGCAGTCGCTCGCGACACCTCTGCTTTCGTATAACGATGCCGATGCCCAGTGGTGGGAGGAACTCACTCAGTACAAAAGCACAATCTATTTCGACAAGAGCAAGAAACTCGGTGCGCCTTTCGTTATGTACTACAACGCTGGCGGAATCAATCCCGAAACAAAGTGGAAGGGCGAGCGCATCGGTATAGCCCTCAGCAAGGATATGAAGAAGTGGAAGCGTTTCGACGGGAATCCTGTATTCTCGCACGAGAGCAGCGGAACAATCACCGGTGATGCGCAGATAAAGAAGATTGGTGACCTCTACGTAATGTTCTACTTCTCGGCTTTCAATCCAACCAGAGCGTACAAGGCATACAACACCTTTGCGTGCAGTTACGACCTTGTTCATTGGTACGACTGGCTGGGCGACGACCTTATTTATCCGTCAAAGCCATACGACGAACTTTTTGCTCACAAGAGTTATGTGATAAAGCACAACGGCGTGGTCTATCACTTCTATTGCGCCGTAAACAATGCCGAGCAGCGCGGAATAGCCGTGGCAACGAGCAAGCCGATGGGCAAGAGCCGCGTTTCTTTTCCAGAGCCCGATGCCAAAGGCAGAAGAACCCTCATCAATCTGAAAGACAACTGGAGTACTTGTCTTCTCGACAACGACGGAAAGAAAATCGACAAGCAAGAATGGAAGAAGGTCAGCGTTCCGCACAACTGGGATACTTACGAAGGTGCGCGCCAGATGATTCACGGCAATCTTCATGGTTCAGCCGTTTATCGCACCGAGGTTGATGCGCCCGAGATTAAGCCTAATCAGCACGTGTTCATTAGGCTCGAAGGCGTAGGCAGTTACGGAACACTCTCGGTAAACGGCTCTAAGGTAGCCGAGCGTCAGCCGATGGGCCGCGTAACACACACTTACGAAATTAGCAAGTTCCTGAAGTCGGGCGCAAAGAACTCAGTCGAGATTCTGGCCGAACATCCTTCGGGAATAAAAGATATGCCTTGGGTTTGCGGCGGATGCTCTTCAGAATGGGGATTCAGCGAAGGCTCGCAGCCGCTCGGAATATTCCGCCCCGTTGTTATTGAGATAACCGACGAGGTCAGGGTAGAGCCGTTCGGCGTTCATGTGTGGAACACCGACAAGGCATCGGTCACTTCGGCAGATATTTTCGTCGAGACCGAGGTGAAGAATTACTCCTCTGCCGAGCAGAAAATTCAACTGATAAGCAAGATATGCAATGCCGACGGCGTTCAGAAGATGCGCCTTACCGACGAGGTCGTTCTTGCTCCCGGCGAGACGAAAACAGTAAGGCAGAAAGGCACGTTGGACAATCCGCAACTCTGGAGCGATGCCTCTCCATACTTATACAAGGCTGTCACCCTCGTAAAACGCAACGGAAAGACAACCGACGAGGAGAACACTACGTTTGGCGTCCGCACCATAAGTTGGCCGCTAACCAGAAAGGACGGCGACAAACGATTCATGATAAACGGCAAGCCCGTCTTCATTCACGGAGTTTGCGAATACGAGCATCTCTTTGGAATGAGTCATGCCTTTACGCCAGAGCAGGTAATGGCTCGCGTAAAGCAGATTACCGACCTTGGATTCAACGCGTTTCGCGATGCGCATCATCCGCACAACCTGCTCTATCAGCACGAATGGGACAAGCGTGGAATTGTGTGCTGGCCGCAGTTCAGCGCGCACATCTGGTACGATACTCCGGCTTTCCGCAACAACTTCAAGCAACTTTTGCGCCAGTGGGTTAAGGAACGCCGCAATTCGCCTTCGCTCGTGCTCTGGGGCTTGCAGAACGAGAGCACTCTGCCGCGCGATTTTGCTGCCGAGTGTTCAGAAATCATCCGTCAGATGGACCCAACCGCAACAAATATGCGACTGATTACGACTTGCAACGGCGGCGAGGGCACGGATTGGAACGTAATTCAGAACTGGAGCGGAACTTACGGCGGACATCCCGACAGGTACGATAAGGAACTGAAGAACGACAAGCAACTGCTGAATGGCGAGTACGGCGCATGGCGAACCCTCGACTTTCACGGTAGCGAGTCGCTCGATATAAAGGCTTATACCGAAGACCGCGCCTGCAATCTTCTCGAACTGAAGATGCGCAAGGCATGGTCGGCAAAAGATAGCGTCTGCGGACAATTCCAATGGATTTACAGCAGTCACGACAATCCCGGCCGTCGTCAGCCCGATGAGGCTCTGCGCCTTATAGACAAGGTTGGTCCGTACAACTACAAAGGCATCGTTACGCCGTGGGAAGAGCCGTCGGATATGTACTATCTCTACCGCGCCATTGGCGGCAAAGAGCCGATGGTTAGAATCATCAGCCTCGAAAAAGTTTATACAAACTGCGATTCCGTCAGACTGTATAACGATGTAGCTGAAAATGAATATCTTGCAACCGCAATAAAGAAAGAGGGCGAGTGCCGCGTGTCGTTCGGAAACATCGGCATACGTTATGGTATAGTCCGCGCTGTGGGCTATAAAAACGGCAAGCCAGCGGCAGAAGACATGATGATGGACTACGCAAAGTCCGAATCTCCGAAAATGTCGCTTCTTGCACAGGGCGACAGCCATCGCGAGGCGGTGAGCATCAAGGGCGAGGCTAATCAGAACTACATCTATCGCATAAACTGCGGCGGCGACGATTATACAGATGAGTATGGTCAGCTTTGGCATCAGGATAACAAGGCCGTTTCGCACTCGTGGGATGACCGTTTCGACGGACTTCAGCCTTATCTCGGAAGTCAGCGCACCATCTCTGCGCCAGTCAGAGGCACAAAGGATATGAAACTGATGCAGACGTTCCGCTTCGGACGCGAGCAGCTGTATTACGAATTCAAAGTCGGGGCAGATGCCGCCACAAACTATCGCATCGAGCTGTACATGATTGAGCCGTGGATAGGTAGGGGCGAGTCGTACACCGCCGACAAGGAAGGACTCCGTCTATTCGACGTGGCTGTGAACGACTCGGTAAAACTCCGTAACATCGACCTTTGGGCAGAACGAGGCTTTGCCGGACTCTGCAAGTTTGTTGTCTATTCTCGTGCCAAGGACGGAAAACTCCGCATCTCGTTCCCTCGCGTGGCGGTGGGCGAGGCTGTGATTTCAGCCATCGCAATTTCTGCCGATTCTTCTGCCGGAAACATCGAGACAACAAAACTCGAAGCCGACAAAAACTTCAGTTGGGCTGAGGCGGACAAACAGGTCTACGAGAAGATGCCGGAAAATCTTCTGCCTAAAGAAGACAACGTTCGTGCGCAAATGACCTACGAGGCCGAAGATGCCGCAGTAAAAGGCAAGAAGACGATAAAAGAGCACAAAAAGCAGAAGGGCGTATTCTTCGAGAAAGGCGGAAGCGGCTCTATAGTCTGGAACATCTCAACCGGACTGGCTCAGGAATACACTCTCCGGTTCAAGTACATGAATCAGAATGCCGAGCCGGCAAAGGCTCATGTGCGCATGATTGATGCCAAGGGCGTCGTTCTCTTTGAGCAGGACATGCTGCTGCCCGACACGCCTGCCAAGTGGAAGGTTGTAAACACCACCACAGGCTCGTTCATCAACGCCGGACACTACAAGATAGAACTTTCGGCAAAAGACACGAAGGGACTCGCCTTCGATGCATTGATTGTAGAGTAAAAGATTTTTTAGATATGAATATTAAGAAACTGTTTGTGAGTTGCGTTGTGGCTGGTTCGGCATTCGTTCCGGCTCTTGCGCAACTTGCGGATATCGAAGACCAGAACATTCTGCAACGCAATCGCGAGGCGGCGCGGGCTTCTTTCGTTCCTTTCGTTCAGCAGAACGGCGATTCGTTCGTCCTTCTTGACGGCGACTGGAAGTTCAACTGGATGCCGAGTGCCATTGGCGATGATGGCGGCGCATTCAAGTGGGGCGATGCTCCTTTCTGGGAGCAATGCTCGGCATGGAATACGATAAAAGTACCGGCAACATGGGAGGTTAGCGGATACGGCACGCCAATTTACGTCTCGGCAGGATATCCTTTCAGAATCAAGCCACCTTTCGTGATGGAAGAGCCGAAGGAAAGCTATACCACCTACAAGGAGCGAAATCCTACTGGACAGTATGTGCGCACGTTCAGCGTTCCGGTATCATGGAACGGCAGCCGCATTTCCGTCCGCTTCGAAGGCGTGGCAAGTGCTTTTCATCTTTGGATAAACGGCGAGATGGCAGGCTACAGCCAAGGTGCGATGGAGCCTGCCGAATTCGACATAACATCGCTCCTGAAGAGTGGCGAGAACACCATCGCTGTTCAGGTTTACAAGTACAGCGACGGTGCGTATCTCGAAGACCAGGATTTTTGGCGTCTTGCCGGAATACACCGCAGCGTATATCTTCTGCGCAATCCGCAACTAAGCATTGCCGATTATACAGTCCGCACCGAGGCGGCAGACAAGCAGTATCGCGATTTCACACTCAGCATCGACCCCGAACTTCGCCTTTCCGACGATACGCTCGATGTTTCCTCATACCGCCTTGCCGCCGTCCTTACAGATAACGGCAGAACCATCGCTACCGATACGGTTGGCGTTGCCGATGTGCTCGACCTCGAACACAAGGCCTCGCGCATGAACGAGTGGTTTCCGCAGCGAGGCTACCGAAAGTGGGGTAGAATGAAGATGCAGATTAAGAAGCCAAACCGATGGACGGCCGAGACTCCTTATCTGTACAAACTGCGCCTTACTTTGATTGATTCTGAAGGGAAGATCGTTCAGCAGGTTTTGCAGAACGTGGGCTTCCGCACGGTAGAGATTCGCGACGGATTGTTCCTCGTAAATGGTCGCCCGGTAAAGATGCGCGGCGTAAACCGTCATGAGCACGACCCTAAACTCGGCAGGGTGATGACCGAGGAGCGTATGCTTCAGGACATCAGACTGATGAAACAGGCTAATATCAACGCCGTGAGAACAAGCCATTATCCAGATTCTCCAAGATGGTACGAGTTGTGCGACAGTATCGGACTCTACGTCCTCGACGAGGCTGATTTGGAGACTCACGGACTGCGCGGAACTCTGGCAAGCGACCCAACATGGGCAGCCGCCTACATCGACCGCGTGAGCCGCATGGCTGAGCGCGACAAGAATCACCCGTCGGTGGTGATGTGGAGCCTTGGCAACGAGAGCGGATGGGGACCTAACTTTGCCGCCTGCGCTTCGTGGCTTCACAACTTCGACTCAACCCGCCCAGTTCATTACGAAGGGGCGCAAGGCTCCGACGGAAATCCCGACCCTCGCGAGGTTGATGTGATAAGCCGATTCTATCCGCGCGTGATGGACGACTATCTCAATCCGGGAGTGCCCGAAGGCGAGGACAAGGAACGCGCCGAGAATGCACGATGGGAGCGTCTGCTCGAGATTGCCAAGCGCAAGAACGACAACCGCCCTGTGTTGACAAGCGAGTATGCCCACGCAATGGGAAACGCAATGGGCAATCTGAATATGTATTGGGACGAGATTTACTCGCATCCGCGAATGTTGGGCGGATTCATCTGGGATTGGGTAGACCAAGGCATCTATCGCAAGCGCGACGACGGCAAGATTCAGGTCTGCTACGGAGGCGACTTCGGCGACAAGCCAAACCTGAAAGCCTTCTGCCTTAATGGCATCGTGATGTCCGACCGCGAACTCACACCGAAATATTACGAGGTTAAGAACGTCTATCAGCCTCTGACATTCAGATACAAGAGCAGCAACAAGCAGATTTCAGTCATCAACCGCCAGCATCACACGGGACTTGCTCCGTACAACATAAAGGTGCAGCTTTTGGTCGATGGCGCGGTAAAGGCCGAGAGCGCAGGCACTCTGTCAAAGACTCCGACCGATTCGCTCTACAACGTGAACACCGCCGTTTCCGACATCATCTCGCGCTTTGTTGGCAGCGGAAAGAACGTTCAGATAAACGTCTCAGCCTTGTTGAAGCAAGCCACTTCGTGGGCACCTGCCGGATTTGTGGTGGCATCGGCTCAGTTTGCCGTTCAAAACGATATTGCCGTGGCTCCGGTCGTAAAGTTGGCAGACGAGATGGTAGAGGCTTCGCGCGCCGACAGCATTATCAATATCAAATCGAAATCGTTTAACTATCAGATTCTTAACAACGGAACATTCCGCAGCCTTACCCAGCAGGGCGATGAGATTTTCTGCGGTGGCAGACTGTCTGTTTCGCGAGCATCTACCGACAACGACAAGGGCTTTGGCAACTGGCTCGACAAGGAGTGGAAGAAGAACAACCTGTTCGATGCTCCGCTTGCTGGCGAGATTATAAGTTGGCAGCAGATGGCAGACGGCAACGTAGTAGTAATTGTGCGCCAGACGTCGAAACTTGCCAGCGGCTCGGTTGTTGCAAACATAAAATACACCATCGATACAAAGGGCTGCGTAGATGTTCAGAGTCACTTCACGACCGAAGGCTCTGTTCCGGCTCTTCCGCGATATGCTTTGCGATGGAAGTTCAGCAATCAGTACAAGAACATCAGTTATTACGCCCGCGGAAGTCACGACAGTTATCCCGACAGAAAGCAGTCGGCCTTCGTCGGACTTTACAACAGCTCGGTGACGGCTCAGTACACACACTATCCGCGTCCGCAGGATAACGGAAACCACGAGGACGCAAGTTATCTCATCTTGAAGAAGAACGCCAAAGACAAGAGCGGCATCACCATTCAGGCAGTCGAGAAACAGTTCTCGTTCTCAGCCCTGCCGTTCAGCACCGAGGAGTTGCTTGCCTGCACGCACGATTGCGACCTTCCGGAATCGTCAGCCACATGGGTCGAGACCAACGCCGCCGTTATGGGACTTGGCAACAGCAGTTGCGGCCCGGGTGTCTTAAAGCAGTTTGCCCCAACCGAGGGCGACTATCGTCTACATTTGAAACTTTATACACGATAAACAGAAAACAGTAATGATAAACAGAAAATCTTTAGTCGGAATCCTTGCCCTCGCGCTCTCTTCGGCAGCGTGGGCAGGCATTCCGCCAACAACTCAGGTTCAGTATCTTAGCGGCCACGGCTGCGACGATATGGTTCAGTGGGACTTTAAGTGCTCGGGCGGAAACAACTCGGGCAAGTGGACAAAAATAGGAGTTCCTTCGTGCTGGGAGTGTCAGGGCTTCGGAACATTCCAGTACGGAATGAAGTTCTACGGAAAGGCCTTTCCCGAAGGCATAGCCGACGAGAAGGGCGAATACAAGTACGAGTTCAACCTACCTGCCGAGTGGAACGGCAAGGAAATATATCTGGTGTTCGAGGCTGCCATGACCGACTGCAAGGCGCAGATTAACGGCCGAAAGGCAGTTGGCTTGCATCAGGGCGGATTCTACCGCTTTACAGCCGATGTTACCGACCGCGTATTCTTCGGTTCAAAGAAAAATGTGCTCACCGTTCAGGTTAGCAAGGAGAGCGAGAACGCCGGCGTAAACCTCTCGGAGCGTCGTGCCGACTACTGGAACTTTGGCGGACTTATTCGCCCTGTTTTCATGGTGGCTCGCCCGGCTCTCAATATCCATCAGATTTCTATTGATGCCAAGGCCGACGGACACTTTACCGCCATCTGCGAACTTAACCGCGCTCTTGAAGGTGCAAAGATACGCACCGAGATTTTTGACATGAATGGCAAGAAGATGGGCAGCAACGAAACTGCCGTGAGAGGCGGAAGCGACCGCTGCGATGTAGATTTCAGCGTGAAGGGCATAAGCCAATGGAGTGCCGAGAAGCCCGTAAGATACGAGGCCCGATTCACACTTATTGATAAAAACGGAAAAGAACTGCATCTTGAGAAAGAGAAGTTCGGCTTCCGCACCATCGAGGTTCGTGCCAACGACGGACTTTACATCAACGGCATGAAGATGAAGGTGCGCGGAGTGAACCGACACAGTTTCCGTCCTGAGAGCGGTCGCACGCTCAGCAAGGCAAAGAACATCGAGGATGTCGTCCTCATCAAGAGCATGAACATGAATGCCGTTCGTCTGAGCCATTATCCTGCCGACCCTGAATTTCTCGATGCCTGCGATTCGCTCGGACTGTATGTAATGAGTGAACTGACTGGCTGGCATGGTCATCACGAGACAGCCGTGGGCAAGATTCTTGTAAAAGAGATGGTTACGCGCGATGTGAACCATCCTTCGGTGATATGGTGGAGCAACGGAAACGAAAAAGGCTGGAACGACGAGCTTAACGGCGAGTTCCATCTCTACGACCCTCAGAAGCGTCCCGTAATCCATCCGCAGGGCAACTTCGGAGGCTTTGAGACGATGCACTACCGTTCTTACGGCGAGACGCAGAACTATCTTCGCAAGCCCGAAATATTCATGCCTACGGAGTTCCTTCACGGTTTGTACGACGGTGGCCACGGAGCAGGTCTCGACGACTATTGGAAGATGATGTACAAGCATCCCCGTTGTGCCGGAGGCTTCCTTTGGGCGTTGGTTGACGAGGGCGTTAAGCGCGTTGACATGAACGGCTTCATCGACAACGTGGGCAGTTATGGATGCGACGGTCTTGTAGGTCCTCATTACGAGAAAGAGGGCAGTTACTATACTGTAAAAGAAATATGGTGTCCTGTTCAGATTGCGGTCGAAAACGGCATCATCAATATCGAAAACCGATACGATTTTACCAATCTTAACGAGTGCAAGTTCAAGTGGCAATGGGTTAAGTTTGCCGCTCAGAACGGCAAGGCAAAGAACGGTGAGTTCACCGTTGTCAAGGGCGGCGAACTGAAGGGGCCGGATGTTGCGCCTCATTCATCGGGCTCGCTCAAGCTTCCTGTAGACAAATGCGATGGGGCAGAGGCTCTCTATATCACGGCATCAGACCAATACGGAAACGAACTCTTCACTTGGAGTTATCCTGTCAAGAGCCAGCCGTGGATTGCCGGAAAGTCGGGCGCAAAGGCGCAGGCTTCCGAGGCTGATACAATTCTTACGGTAAAGGCTGGCGATGCCGAATATTCGTTCAGCAAGAATAACGGCTATCTCTTGGGTGTTAAGGCTGGCGGAAAGTCGTTCAGTTTCTCAAACGGTCCTCGTGCCGTTGTTGTGCGCCGCGAAGACCGTTCTATGGACCAGTTCTACAACCACGACGACAAGGACGCAAAGCAGAAGGAGCGTCTGTATGAACTCTTCCCAGAGGCTGCACAGTTTGTAGGCTTCCTGAAGGAGGAGAGTGGCGACAGCCTTGTTGTTACGGCTCAGTACCGACTCGGAAACATCGACAAGGCTCGCTGGGCATTTGCGCCAGACGGCTCGGTAAATCTTCAGTACACATACAACTTTAGCGGAGTTGTGGATATGATGGGCATCGCCTTCGACTATCCCGAGACAAAAGTCAAGAGCAAGTCGTGGGTTGGAAGCGGTCCTTACCGCGTTTATCAGAACCGCATAAAGGGCACACAATACGGCTATTGGCAGAACGACTATAACGACCCAATTCCGGGTGAGTCGTTCACATATCCAGAGTTCAAGGGATATTTCGATAACGTTGATTGGATGAACATCGAAACAGCCGAAGGCACAATCTGCCTGAAGAACAACACACCAGACGTATACATCGGCGTATATCAGCCACGCGACGGTCGCGACCGCCAGTTGTGGACATTCCCTGAAACTGGAATCTCGGTGCTCAACGTTATTGCGCCAGCCCGAAACAAGGTCAATTCAACCGACTTGTGCGGCCCTCAGTCGCAGGCAAAGTGGGTTGACGGTCCGGTAAACGGAAACATAACATTAAAGTTCAAATAAGAATCCCACTTTTTGGGGTTGGGTTTCGCGCCTTGATTGCCTTTCGGCTTTCAAGGCGTTTTTCTTAATTCAAAATTCATAATTGATAATTGGAGTAAGTTGAAAATTCTGAACCGATAGATAACTTTGGACTTGTAACGGACAATTTCGTCAGAAATTGTCCGAACGTCGTAGGAACGTCGTAGGAACGTCGTAGGAACGTCGTAGGAACGTCGTAGGAACGTCGTAGGAACGTCGTAGGAACGTCGTAGGAACGTGGTGGGAAGGTAGAAGGAAGATATACGCAAGGTATACGCAAGGTATACGATGGGTAGTTGAAATTCTGAATAGGATTTGCATCTTGATTGAAAGAGAATTTTGTTTGGATAACATATTTCTTCCGAAATTCCTCTTGTTTGGAAGAAATATATTACATTTGCAGCATGAATGAGGATTCAAGAGAAACATACCATACTGAAGAATACGACGAGTACTACGCTTGCCTTGATGCAAAAACGCAGGCTAAGTTCGATTATGTTGAATCTATTATAAAGAATCAGTATGTTGTAAACAAAAAGTTTGTAAAGAATCTCGAAGGCACGGAGTTCTATGAAGCAAGAGTATCAGTTGGAACCAATGAACATCGCACTATACTTTTCGCTATCGATTCTCGTTCATTTATAGAAAGTAGACGGGTGCTTTTTTTGAATTCGTTTCTAAAAAAAAGTACCAAACAATATAAAAGTGAGATTGAAAATGCAAGAAGAATTTTGAATAAATATGTTTAGGAGGAAAGGAAAATGATAAAACTTGACGAAAAGAAATTGGCTAAGCTGAATAATGGCTCAAAGCATCTGACTGAGAAATATGGAGAGAAGGGGTCTCCAAGTCGCGAGGAATTCGAGGCAAAAGCCAAGGCTTGGTATTATGCCGAATTGTTGCGCGACGAACGCAAGCGTCAGAAACTTACACAGCAGCAATTAGGAGAGCGTATAGGAAAGAAACGCGAATATATCTCGGCTCTTGAACAAGGACAGACCGACATGCAACTTTCGACATTCATGCTTATTGCAAATGCGCTTGGACTTAAGTTCTCGTTGGTTGTTGACTGATTGCTTTTGCTTTACGCGTGGCTAAGATAAATCTAAATAACACATAAAATGAAGAACATCATAATACTTGTCTTGTCTATTGTGCTTATGGCATCGTGTGCAAGTTCTAACCGTCTGACAACTCGGATTAGATATGCCAACAGAGACAGCAAACATCGCTTTTATGGAAGCGATAAGCATTACGATGCCCATTATAGTCGTTCCCCAGAAGGGAAAAGAGACAGAGAGCAAGTGTTTTATGTCGTAGATACAATAAAGATTACCGACCCTCTGATTATCAGCGAAAAGGGTAATATGTTTGTGCTGTCGCAGTCGGCTTACGAAAAGAATCCCAAAAACATCAAAAAACTTTACAGAGAAACAGATGTCTATATTGTTTGTGTGGACGAATCAGACTTTTACGATTTCTTGTCTTCAAAGCACAAGGCACGTTATCGAACCTTTCATGAACAATTCTATTCAGAAACAGAATCAGTTACAATAAACGGCAAGCAATGTTATAAGTTTAAATCGCCAGATGTGTCTTTTGTCTTAGGCTTGATAAAGGTTGGTTTCTTTAATGTCCGAATGACCCAATCGTGTGGCGATTGGTACAGACTTTATAACCGCCAATATATGAACTCTTATTACCGAATTGTCTTCCCGATTCTGAAAAAGAATAGATGTTCACTTTTTTTCTCTAATCAACTCTAAGCCAACAGATAAACCGCATACAAAGCGGCGGCAATAAGAGCCAGCAAGCTAACGAAAGAGATGATGACTGTCAGCATCATATAGACCAAAACACGGCGCTTCGAATAGCCCGTCAACTGCTTCAGCGTGATGAGAATCATCATAATTGCCATCAGCTTTAGTATTCTTGAGCTTAACAGATGCCCCGCTATCGAAAAAATGCTGTACGAGTTGGATATATACACAAGCGCCACCACAAACTCCGAGAACCTTAGCCGCTCGATATTTGGTGTGGTGCGAAAGAAAAAGAACATAGGTACCGACAGCAGAATCATAGTGAACAGATGCGACACCGTAGGGTTCGACTTGTAGAACTCGAAGAAAGCCGAGGTGTAGTGCCTCAATCCCTTCAACACCTTCTGGTTGTTTTTTATCGATATTACTACGTCGCTATTAGGGTCGATGCCTTCTTCTTGCAGAATCTTCTTCGACTCGTTATCGTCTATCATCACCTCTATTGCCGACTCTTCCTTGTGCTTCTTGTCAGGCACGAATCCCGATTCAACCAACAGCGACACGGTTGCCATAATAAAGAACATCTCGAACGGCGGAAAATATGCCGAGTGCATACCTCTCAGATAGTCGCGAATCATGTAGCCCGGTCGCAGGATAAGGTCGCGTATGCTGCGGAACATACTTCGGTTTCCAAAGCCCCACACGTTAAGAAACAACTGTATGGTGTTGGTAAACGAGAACTGTCCAATGCCGGCCGACTGACCGCAGCGTGGGCAGTAGTTGCCCACGAATGTCGTGCTGCACGATGCACACTCGTGGCTCTCGTCCGACATCGGGTCTACTCTGTGTGGCCGGTGCTGCCAGATGCGGAATGAGCGCAGCCAGATGCCTCGCTTGCGCTTGTTTAAAACGTATGATGTTGCGCTTGTCAGTTTGCTGATGCTTATCGGTATTGCTCTCATTTTTTTGCTGTAGATGTCTGCGTTATTATGTCATGCTTTGGCGTGTATGTGCCATAATTGAGTGGCAAAAATACAAAATACATTTGTTTCAAGGCAGAAAAGTGGCTTGAAAAAGATTGCCTGAAGATGATTTTAGTCAAATAGGCACGAAATGGACATAAACAAAAAACTGGCAGAAACCAAAGGCTCTGCCAGTCTCGTATATAATCACAAATTCTTATTCAGTTTAGAAAACCCATCCAAGGTGGAGTGCAGGCTCTGAGTAGAAGCCAATAGAACTGTTGCTCCAGTTGGTTTCGTGTTTTTCTGTTTTGTTTTCATATTTCACTTCATAATCCTTGGTTGCGCGTCTGGTGAATGACAAACCGAACTCAGCACCTACATAAAGCTTCTTGTAGATGAAGAAGTTTGCACCAGTGAAAGCGCTGAGGCTGAATATAGTAGAGCAATTGTCGTAATTGCTATCTCCCATAGTCCAGCCAGTTCCAAGACAAACGCCCGAAATTTCTGTGTCGCCAAGTTTTGCACCTCCGAATGTAGTCTCGATGCCAAGCTGACCACCTGCGTACAAGTCAAGACGACCAACTGAAGCAAAGTGATTTTCAATACCCAAGTCGATAGAGAATGAACCAGAGTACTTGCTTACGTCTTTTTTCTCAATCTTGTCAGATGAACTGCTGTATCCGAATCCGAGGTTTACACGAGCGGCGTTCTTGTCATTGAAGAAGTATCTTGCGTTGATAGAACCGCCATTCAACTTGATTGTGTTGAAACTGTTTGAGAATGGGTTAAAGCCAACCTCTACTGCGATATCGCCTTCCTCAGCCTCATATTGTGCGTTTGCGCATAGAGAAAATACTGCAACAAGTGCAGAAAGAATAATTCTTTTCATGTTTTAGTTTTAATGTTTTTCCTACTCTAATTCAATTGAAAATGTTCAACGGTAACGGGTTTTCGGAATCCCCTCGTCCGCCAATTGCGGTGCAAAAATAATCCACAAAATCTAACCGACAAAATTTTCTTGTTATAAAAATCTCTTTTTTTACTCAAAACTGTTTTATATTTCTTAATGATGAATCTGCAATAATTAACAAATTTAAAAATTTGAATATCCGAACCATTTGTTTGTATATTGTTTTGTGCGACAATAGCAAGGGGGTAGTAAGGGGATAGCAAGGGGATAGCAAGGGGTAAGGTTCGAGTGAGGTAGGTAATTCAAAATTCACAATTCATAATTCAAAATTTACAATTCGGGAAACTTGAAATTTGAAAATTGAAAAAGTCCTTTGCTTCTGCCTAATTTCCGCGCTCGATTTTCAGCCAGCGACCAGAGTTCGGTCGCGAAATTTCGGTAGCATGAAAAGACGCGAGTTATGCGTAATCTGGCAGCTTTTGATGTATGTGCAAAGCAAAAATCTCTATTGAGAACAGAAATCTTACTTTTTACTTGCAAATGTACTATTTTTTTTTTTTTTTTGTACCAACTTTGCGGCTTTTGCTATGAAAAAATAGGAATGTAAAGCACAAGGTTATACTCTTGTAAATAGTTGGATAATAAAAAAATATGAACAAAGATGTAATCACAAATCTTAAGAAAATGATCGACGTAAA
Source organism: Bacteroides sp. Ga6A2 (assembly GCF_000702225.1). Lineage (NCBI taxonomy): Bacteria > Pseudomonadati > Bacteroidota > Bacteroidia > Bacteroidales > Bacteroidaceae > Bacteroides > Bacteroides sp. Ga6A2. The sequence goes on from NZ_JNKX01000001.1 coordinate 180,438, forward strand.
CACGCCGGTCATCTACATACACGACTACGATTTTACCCGAGTCGATTTCATACTCAAGGAAACTTTGGGTCCAGAGACCGAGATTCGCGAGTGGTCGCCAGCTTTTGGCTACCAGCAGATAAAGCAGATAAAATTAGACGATGAACTTAATCTTTTTAGAGATGAATTCGCGGCAGGCAAGGATGCAACGCTAAATGATGTGCTTAACACTTTGTTGTCGGAAGAATACTTGAAAGAGCCAACTTATCTTCTTCTGCGTGATATTCACGAACTTATCGACGACATTGAAACAAAGTCGCTGATACAGATGCTTGCTCAACGAAAGCTCTACGACTTGGATTTCGACCTTACGATTATCATCAACTCGTCGTTGCTTTATGTGCCGAAGGAGATAGAAAAATACGTTTCATTCCTCGAAATTCCGTATCCTACCGACGATGAAATAAAGATGCTGATAAAACAGCATGTCGACACCAACGGCTACAATAAGGAATTTAAGGACGAGCACATCAAGAACCTTATGCCGTCGCTGAAGGGTATGACTCTTTTCGAGATAGACCGAATGTTGGATATGGCTATGAGCTCGGGCGGTACGCTTACCGACGAGGACAAGGAGATGATTCTTCGCCACAAAAAACAGATGGTAAAGAAGTCGGGAATACTTGAACTCGTTGATTCTCCCGAGAAAATAAGTAGCATTGGCGGTCTCGAAAATCTGAAGAAATATCTCGAAAAGAAATCGAAGATAATAAAGAATATTGGCGAGGCAATAAATGCCGGCGTTACTGTGCCAAAAGGCGTTTTCATTGTCGGAATGCCCGGCTGCGGAAAATCGCTCTGCGCCAAGGCTACGGCAGCACTTTTCGAGTGTCCGTTGCTGAAACTCGATATGGGCTCGCTTATGGGCAAGTATCAGGGCGAGAGCGAGAAAAACCTGCGACAGGCAATAAAAATTGCCGAGGCTGCCGCACCGTGCATTTTGTGGATTGACGAGATTGAAAAGGCGTTTACTGGTGTAGGCGGTAGCGAAGTCCTTACGCGAATGTTCGGATATTTCCTTTCGTGGATGCAGGAGAAGACATCGAGCGTGTATGTTCTTGCTACAGCCAACAATGCTGCCAACCTTCCGCCCGAACTGAAGCGAAAGGGCAGATTCGACGAGATTTTCTGCGTAAAATTGCCCGAAGATAAGGAGCGCAAGCAGATTTTCGAAGTGCATCTGAAAAAACGCAAGAAAGAAGGCATAAACATATCTGATGCTTTGATTGAGGCGACCAAGGGCTTCAATGGCGCGGATATCGAATCGGTCGTGAATGAGGCTGTCGAGGACTGCTTTGTAAACAAGAAGGATCTAACCGACAAAATTTTGTTGGATATAGCAGAAAATACCGTTTCCATTTCAAAATCGTGCCAAAAGCAGATTAAGGATATGGATGAGATATTTGAGGAATCTAAATTTAAAACCGCATAAGTATGGAAGTAAATCAAGAGAAATTGAGTGAGATTCTGAACGATTTTCTAAAAGGCTTCGAAGAAGCACAGAAACAGAATCCGAATATCGACGTAGACCAGTATCTTGCCGAGAAAGTTGCTCAGTATGGCATTGACGGACTGCAAGAGGAGGTTAAAACCTCGTCGGAATTCATAGACGAACTCGACCGCAATACTGCAAAGGTACTCGAAGACACCAAGAAAATGCGCCTTGACAGTTGGATGGAAAAGAACATCTACGAGAATATTCCGGAGAAAGACCGCGAGGAGGTTGCAAATGGATTGAAGACAGCCGCAGAAGTTATATTAGAAGAATCAACTAAAGAATATAAGGAGGAAATGTAATGTTTGAATATACTACTTTTAAGGATGTTTTTAGTCTTCTAAAAAGCGCATCGGATATACGCGAAAGCGTAAATACTACTATTTTAGCCAAGAAGGCGGAAGTTTTTGATAAGATTAAAATGGTAAGAGAATCACAGGTAGTAAAAGACTACCTTGAAGGTGATATCACAGGCAACACCGCAGCAAAGAAACTTACTGCCGCTGCACTTGCTGTTGCCAACAAAAAAGGGTATATAAAGTTGCCCGAAAAATACTCAAATCCAGAGTCTATTGCCACAATATCTGATAAGGCATGGGATACAATTAAACTCGGGCATGATGTAGCCACAGGCAAAACAACTGCCGACACAGCTGCCGACTATATTGTAAAGAAAGGGGCAGCAATGTTAAAGACGGTTGCTGACAAAGTTATAACTCCTGCTATTGAAAAAGGAAAGGCTGTTGTTGCAAAAGCTATTACTTCTGCAATTACAGCCGTGTATCCGCCAGCAGTTGCTCTTGCACCAGTAGTGTATACTACGGTAAATTATGTTGGCGAGGGAGTTAAACAGTTTGTTCATAAGGGTATAGATAAAGTCGCTAAAGCCGCAACGCCAATACTCAAGAAAGCCATAACAACGGTAAAGAGTGGTTGGGAGAAACTGAAAAATTGGTTTAAAAGAAAAGTTTCGCCTTATAATATTGAAGATTTAGTAATAAAATGAGATACATCAACAAATCAAAGCCCATAAGGTTTAGTCTCCTTGTTGGTGGAAAGGAGTGCCTTGTCGTAGAGGATGTGAAGAAAAACTTCAATCTAAGTGACCTTTACGACAGCCTTATTAATCAAAACCTTGCGAAGTGGCTTTCGCAGATAGGCAAAACGGATTTGCTCGAAAAGATAGAGAGCATTTCCAAAACCGATATGCTTACGCAAAAGATAGGTCTATACAATCTCTTTGCGCCCAACAAACTGTCGTCAGATTCGCCAAACATAGGTACGGTCAAGGAACTTCTTGTTAAATGTTGTATCACGTTCGATGATTTAAAAGGTACACAGTATGCAAGGAATATTGAGTTAAAGAAAACCGCAATCGAAAATGTTGACGATGAAATAATTAACCGTTGGTGCGAATCTGATTTGGAACTTCTGAAGTATGTATATTCAAAGAAATCGTACAATGTTCTTAACGAACGAAATAGCAGAACGCTAATAGATAAGAAAATTGTCACCGATAAGAACTTGATACTAAAAATTGCTGTAGATAAGAATCTTAACGATATCTTAGAACGCAACTGTGAATATGATATAAGGGTCGGCGATACAGTCTTTGAGATGATTTGTGTAAAGGGGTGTTATGGTGGCGACTTCTACATTGGCAAATATCCTGTTACACAAAAGCAATGGAAAACGGTGATGGAATATAATCCTTCTTGTTTTACTCTTGGTGGTTATAATTTGCCAGTCGAAAATGTATCAGTGGATGACTGCCAAAGGTTCATCAATAAACTAAACATGATGACTGGGGAAAAATTTCGTTTGCCGGAAATCGAAGAGTGGAGGTATGCCGAAAAAGGAGGAAACAAAAGAAGTGGCTTTAAATATAGTGGCAGTAATAGTATAACTGAGGTGGGGTGGAACTGTAGCAATTCGCGCGGAGAAACTCACACTGTAGGGCAGAAGAAACCAAACGAGCTTGGCATTTATGATATGTCTGGCAATGTAAGAGAGTTATGTAAGGATAGTAAATTTGGTGGTTATTTTTCGTGTGGTGGTTCTTACGACGATTATGCAGAGAATTGTTTGATTTCTCATAGTGTAAATCCCAATTCGAGACGTGATAATCAAGGTTTACGCCTTGCACTAAGTCTATAAAACTAAAACAGCCATTTCGATGGTGAAAACTATCGAAATGGCTGTTTTTATTTATTGTTACTGCTGTACTCTTGCGTTTCTCAGTAGCCAGCGACCAGATATCGGTCGCGAAAATTCGCCTTAATAGCAAAATCAGCAAATTTTCGACAGACTATTCGTAGTACTTTTGGCGTTTTAGCCATAGTTTGAAAATGGAATCGTTGATGGCTACCGTCTGTCCGTCTATGTCTATCAAATCCTTTTTTTGCAACGATTTTTTTACCGACTGAATGTTGGGGGACGATATCAGACGGTATTTCTTTATCACGTCCTTGCGGCTGAAGCCTGCCGATATTCCGTCGGCTACGGCTCTCAGAAAATTTACTTGCAGTTCCGACAGCTGTTCAACCTCCCTTTGGTAAAACACCTTGTTCTGCTCCAAAAGGTCATCTATCGCTCCGCTTATGTCGCTGTCTGTAACGGTATTGTCGCATTTGTACCACACCAGCCACGACAAATGTTGAACGTACGACGACAGATTCTCGGTTGCCTCGCATATCGTGGCGGCTTGTTTGGCTGTTATGCTCTTGCCGCTGTCGTTGAATTTCTTGCAGATGAAATCAACCCACTCCTCGGTGTCTATTTTCTTCAGAAACATCATGTCGCCAAACTTGTAGAAAGGCATGCTCTTGTCGTTGAAGATGTTCTCCATCAGATGTTTCTTACTTCCAAACATGCAGTAGGTAACGTTCTGCTGATGCTGCCACACCGAGCGCAGCTTCTTCTGGAAGGTAACGGCATCCGAGAAGTCGGCAATCTGCTGAAACTCATCGAGGCACACCACAATCCTTATGCCTTTCTTCTGCGCAATCTTCTCGGGCAGTTGCAGAATGTCGGTTTCCGTATCGTCTTGCGGATTCCACTCAAACGAGAGCGAGAAGTCGTTCATCGGGTCTGAGCCGAACGAGAATTTCGGCGAGATGTTAGACAGAAATGTCCTTGCCATCTCTACCCATTCTTCGAGTTTCGAAGAGGTCTGCTTTATTACAGCCGATGCAAAGGAATGATAGAATTCGTACTCCGACTTGCATTGAAAGATGTCGATGAAAACGCATTTTATCTCTGTGCCCGAAGTGCTTGTACGGCTCTTGCCAATGTCGCCGATAACCTTTTTTACGAGCGATGTCTTTCCCCAACGGCGCGGCGAGATAAGAATTGTGCTTATGCCGTGCGTAAGGTTAGCGGTGAGGCGCTTGGCGTCTTCCGTTCGGTCTGTAAAATAAGAGCCTTCGGCAGCCTTGCCAAAGACAAAAGGATTCTCTTTAGCCATATTAGTTACTTTGTTGCTGCAAATATAAGTAATAACTCTATTAGTAACAAACTTATTACTAAGAATGTTGTTACTAATGAAGTTCATTCATAATTCACAATTCAAATTGACAAATTGGAGAGAAGCTTGAGAATTGAATTTTGAAAGTTGAAAAAACTATCAATGAAGGGGAAGATACGGAGATGTTACGTTCTGGTAAGCCGATAGCAAGGGGATAGTAAGCCGGAAGTAAGCCTGAAGTTTCGTTCAGGGTACGTTCAAGGTACGGGGAAGTAAGCCGGTAGGAACGGGGTAGCTACGGGGTAGGAACGGAGTAGCTACGGGGAAGGTTCGGACAAGCAAGCCAAATAATAATCGACAATTAAAATTGAAAACTTGAAATTTGAAAAAGTCGTGGTTTCTGTGCGGATTCGGGGGGGCTAATCCTTCGGGATGCCTTCGGGATTCGTTCGGGATTTCCGCGTTTCCTTGCTTCTACCGAATTTCCGCACTTGCCCTGTGGTCGCAGTTCTTAAGAAAAAGAGCTATATTAGTAGATGAAAAATGCTTTTTGATATGAATCAATTTAATGGTCTAAAATAAGATTTATTATGATTTATTTTTAAAATTCTAAATACTTTATATAAATTTGCAAATAAATTAGAGTAAAAAGAAAAATAAATAACAAAACTTGTGTTTCCAAGTAGCAATGCCTGAAGCTTTTAGATGGCGTATAGTATGAAATGAGTGGGAAGTTTATCTTTTCTACCTGTAAACACTAATCAAACAAATATGAAAAAATTATCGTTACTTTTATTGTTGTTTCTCTCTTTTGTATCTTGTAAAAAAGAAGAAGAGGAAAGAAATATATGGTATGAAGAGACTAGTTTTGTATTTCATTCAAGAGAGTGTAAATACATGTGGGCATTCAATGTTAGTAAGACTGAAAAACCATATTATGGCATAACAACTATCGAAAGAAAATACATAGGCAGCAAGCAGTCTGTAAGTGTTCAGAATTATACTCTTGAGTTCACAACTTGCAATGTAGGCATGGATGCAATAGTATATGACAATTTTAACTACAAGGAAGCATACGATTCTGGCGATGAGGAGATATTATTCAGGATTCCAGTATATAGGGCTTTATGGCACAGAGATAATCCTATGCAGGATGCTCCAGATAAAATAATTGAAGCAAAACTTTCTGCTTATTTTAATAAACAAAAAACTACACGCATGTGGATTGAGTGTGTAGATTATCGTACAACCCCAATAAAGGACATCAAAATTACAGCATCAGCTGATATAAATGATGTAAAAGCAGGCGAGTCGCTGAACAAACAGTTTCTTGTAGATGGATATCCAATGTATCACGATTTTATTATCACATCAAACAAAGACCTCATTACCGACCCAAAGAAAATATCAGACATCACTATAGACCGTTATTTGTATAACAGACCTATGGCTCCTGCTGACATGAGATTCAGATTTGTAGATGATTTTGATATCAAGGCTCCAGTTGAGACAGCTTTTACGGTCGAAATCACTACGCTCGACGGTCATGTTCTTAAGTCCGAAACTCCTTTGGTAATATTAACACCGAGAGCAAAATGAAGTTGTATACTATAAATATGGGGGAGAAGTTTATCTTTTCTCCCTATAAACCCTAATCAAACAAATATGAAAAAAATATCGTTACTTCTATTGTTGTTTCTCTCTTTTGTATCTTGTAAAATAGAAGAAGATGATGGTTTATTTCCTGAAGAAATTAGTTTTGATTTTCATTCAAGAGAGTGTAAATACATGTGGGCAATCAATGTTCGTAAAACAGAATCTAAGGTTGATGGCTTTGATGCATCATATATCGAAAGAAAATACATAGGCAGCAAGCAGTCTGTCTGTGTTCAGAAATATACTCTTGAATTCACAACTTGCAATGTCGATATGGATGTAGTAAATTATGGCGATAGTTTAAACTACAAGCAAACATACGATTCTGGCGATGAAGAGATATTATTCAGAAATCCAGTATATGATGTGTTGCGGTTCTGTGCAAACTCTATGGAGGATGCTCCAGATAAGATAATCGAAGCAAAACTTTCTGATTATTTATATAACCGAAAAACTACACGCACGTACTTTAAACACATAGATTATCGTACAACTCCAATAAAGGACATCAAAATTACAGCATCTGCTGATATAAATGATGTAAAAGCAGGCGAGTCGCTGAACGAACAGTTTCTTGTAGATGAATATCCAAGTTTTCACAATTTTATTATCACATCAAACAAAGACCTCATTACCGACTCAAAGAAAATATCAAACATCACTATAGACCAATATTTGTACTACAGACCTATGGCTCCTGCTGCCATGACATTCAGATTTGTAGATGGTTTTGATGTCAAGGCTCCAGTTGAGACAACTTTCACGGTCGAAATTACTACGTTCGATGGTCATGCTCTTAAGTCCGAAACACCTTTGGTAACACTAACACCAAGAGAAAAATGAAGTTGAAAAACGTCAGTCGTCTGATATTGCTTTTTTCTATATTCTTTACAACCGTCTTGTCTGGTTGTGTTGAAGAGATTGATTACAGCCACTACAACCAAAGGCAAGTGGTGGTGAACTGTATCCTCACAAGTGATTCTGTACAGCATCTGTCACTCACTTATTCAAACGAGTTGCACAACACCATCTATGACGAGGTGGAGGATGCAACAGCCTTGTTGTATGAGGACGGCTATCTTGTAGGTACATTCAAAAAGTCGGCCTATGCAGAATGGGTGTTGAAATACCGCCCTAAGTTTGGACGAAACTATCGGCTTGAAGTAAAGGTGGAGGGCAAAGAAACCATTTATGCCGAAACTAAGTTCCCGAAGGAATTGCGCGTGTATCGAGAATATGAAAGGGATACAATTGGAAAACTTGCCTTTAATGTATCTGGCGAGAAACCGTATTGGGTGTTCTCCTTCGACAAAGGCGAAGATACAATAATGCATCCAATAGTTATAGAAGACAGGTTTCGCTTCATCACTGAGATAGGAACTGACTGTCCTGATGCAGATGATTTTAACAAATATGTTTATGACGAAGAATTTGCTGGATTGTATGACAGATATATCAGGATAGTTCCATCTCAAATAGGACAAACGTTTAGGTTGTATGACTTGTATTCGTGTGTAGTTTTTTTCAGATGCGTTTCAGACGAATATGACAAATACTTAAAGAGCAGTCTGTTAAAGATGATGGTTTTCAGTTCGACTGACGATCCAACCCAATGGCTTGACGAGACCGTTGTTTACAACAACATCAAAAACGGATTAGGCATTTTTGGAGCGTACCATGACATCAAAATAAACTGTAATTCATACTGACATGAGAAAAATAATAATCACGGCATTTGTAATCCTGACTAATCATGTCTATTGTCAAAATAATGAAAATAAGGACTCTCTCACTCTGCAAGAAGTCACGGTTACAGCAAGCTCTCCCGTATCCAAAGGTAGCACGTTCGTATATGATGCCAGTGAGGCAGTAAGGACAATATCTGTATTAGGCGAGCCTGATGTATTGCGGCACATCAGCAGTTTTCCGGGAGTTTCGGCAGGAATAGACGGCACGTTGGGACTATTCGTAAGAGGCGGCAACAATGGAAGCAACGGGTTGTATCTTGATGATGTTCCGCTCTATGTGTCATCTCATCTTATGGGACTAGTGTCTGTGTATCCTCCCGAGGTGGTGGATAATGTCACCTTCTGTCAGGGAGGAATGTCTTCATCCAAGGGCAATTTGTCGTCAGCACTCCTCGATGTAAAGGCAAGACGGCAATACGGTTCGGCATACAGCGGTTCTGTGTACCTGTCGCCATATATATGTGGAGTGTATCAGAATCTTCCGATAAAGAAAGGTAAAACATCTTTGCAGATTTCGGGCAGAGTTACGGTCCTTCCGTACATTCTCAACTGGTTCAACAAATCAGATGATGATATGAATATCGACATCTACGATTTCTGTGCAAGATTGGACAGTAAACTGTCAGAATGTAGCACGCTGGATATGATGTTTTTCCATACCAACGACAACTTCGACTTTACTAATGAAGATGAGCGGAATTTAGGACAACGATGGAAGTCTACCATAATGAAAGTTGGATGGAGATTCTATATAAATGAGAAATTCAATCTCAAAGCCGTTGCATACCGAAATAATGTGTATTCTGGTCAGAAGTCAATCTATTTCGACGATTATAGCAATGCTGAAAAATCACACATTCAGTTATACACATCATTGACAGAATGGTGCGCGTCATCAACACTCAACTGGAATGTGTGCAAAGGACTTTCATTTGGCGGTGGTCTGTCTTCGCAGGTACAGAACTTCACGTTAGGCAACTATGAGTATATACGCGATGTAGATAGAGACAGAAGAAACGAACAGAAAGAAAAAAGCACTCTTAATGTGATATATGCCGATGTGAAATACAACATCGGGCAACTGGCAGATGTCAGCATAGGTGCAAGACAGGTGTTTCAGAACATCAATCATCGGCACAGAAGCGGAACAGACCTTCACGCCATTAGCCATTGGTACATAACCGAAAACTACGGCGTGGAACTGACCTACGACAACATGAAACAGTACTATCATGTTTTGGAAGGACTCCCTTCGGGATGGTCAATGAATCTTATGAAAGCAAGCGACAACGATTATCCTGAAGAAAAGACAAGCCAATTTTATGCCGGACTGTTTGCAGGCAAAAAGACATCTGTATATGATTTGAAAGCCACCATCGGCGGTTATTATCGTACGATGAACGGTATTATCTCGTACAAGGATGCCCGAAATGCGTTTGGCTTCCTCACTACCGAGTTGAAAGACGAAGTATGTCAAGGCAAAGGCAAGTCTTATGGCATGGAAAGTTCGGTATCCTTAATGTCAAAGAATATTCAGGCAACGCTGTCGTACACGCTGTCTAAGACCGACCGCACGTATCCTGAGATGAATAGGGGAGAATCATTCCCTTTCAAGTTTGACCGACGCCACATTCTCAACTTTGAGGGAACGTGTGTAGTTGCCCGAACCAATGGCGAGGAAAAATCGTACGAGCATAGCATCGGCTGCGCTGTCTCTTATTCATCGGGCAATCGCATAACAATACCGATAGGAACTTACAAAGGCGTAGCACCTCCATATTGGGAACGCTCAAAAGATGGACTTATTCATTCTGATGAGTTCTTCTTTCAGATATACGACCGTCAATACATGTCGGATGTCAACGTGATAAAGATGAAAGACTATTTCAGAACAGACATCTCATATTCAATGAAGAGGAGAGGAAAGATATTCACCAACGAACTCTCTTTGTCTGTCTATAATGTGTTCAACAGACACAATCCGTACACCATCTTTCACGATGAGGGAAAGTGGAAACAACTCAGCATTGTCCCAATTATGCCTTCCATAAGGTGGGGGCTAAGTTGGTGAGCAATAAGTGCTACCCCTTTTTCCCTCCCGACAGATATTCGAAGCCGAAGCGGCAGCGCAGACAATCCTTACGGTCGCAGTACATCGTTTTTAGTTGCAGAAGAGCCTGACTGTCGGCCGCCTGCGACACCTTTATTCCGCAGTCTGCCCAGCAACGCATAATGTGGTTGTTCTCGGCAGGCAGTTCCTCGAGCAGGGCGATAGCCTTGGCACATACAGCCTCGTTGCCCAGATGCTTTCCGTAGGCATAGAGCAGAGGCACGATGGTGTTTATAACCACCAGTCTGCGGCTGCTTAGCGACAGTTTGTGCTGACGGTTCTCCGACAACGTGGCAAAGTTACAATGCGTCTGCCAGTAGGTACTCACGCCGCCGTCGAGAAGTCTGAGCAGGGCATCCGTATTATCGGCGTCGAGAATGTGCGAAACGCTTATAGCCCCACGGTTGTACAGACTGGCAAGCTGCGCCAGACGGATGTGCGGAAAGTTGGCAGGCCGCATCCGCAGATATTTCCACAGATGAGGCTCTATCGGCTTCAGTCCGAACTTGGCAGAAAGAAACCTGTATTCGGCAGAAAGCCGCTTGAAGTATTCGTCATTTACGATGGCATCCTTGTAAGCCTTCGGCAGATAATTCTCGTCCAGAAATCCAGCCTGTCCAAAGAATATAGCCTCTATCTGCAACAGATTGTCGCGATGCTTGCCCAGCGCGCCGTATGGCACATTCTTGGCCCACAGTTCAAAAGCCTCGCCGTTAACCCCAAAGCCGAAGTTGCGCGCAAGCGCTATGAAGAGCGAGTTCTCCCAGTCGCTGTTCGTTGCCTTCTGATATGCCTCTATGCGCTCCGACTTGGCCGAGAGCCGTTCTATGCATAGCGAGTTGAGCCAGCCGTGTATTTTAATAGGCGGAATCTGCCCAACCGACGAGAAGCAGGCAGGGTAGTGGAGCGACTCGCTCAGTTCGCGGTATCTGTCGAGAAGATGCGGCGGACATTCGAGTTTCATCTGCGGAATATCCCTTCCGCTGCTGTTCGTAATCTTGGTGTCTATTACCGATGCTATGTGCAGAATAACATTGTCGTAAGCCTTGTTTGTGTCGTGCTGATGCCTGAACCAGTCTGACGAGCGTTCGTGAATCTCAACATTGCCAGCCCACATCACGTCGCCAATCTTTATGCGAGCCTGAAGGAAGTCGGGTCCTGCATGAATGTTAGGCTGACCGCAGTTTATTACCTCGACAGGAAGTCCGTCGGTAGTTCGTAGTTCGCTAAGCGGAAATATCTTGTGTTTCCAGACATAATACAGTATTTTTTCCATGCGCATCGGATTTTTGTTTAGGTGCTACGCTTGCAAATATATGCAAAAAAGTGTGGGTAGCAACGCTTTAGATGTCAAAAAATCATAAAAAATGCCGTAGATGTGTTAAAAACTCAAAAAAATAGTGTAAGTTTGCACATATTTTTTACGATAAAAATCATGAAGATTGCATTAATAGGTTACGGAAAAATGGGCAAGATGATAGAGCAGATTGCCCTTTCAAGAGGTCATGAGATTGTTTGCATTATAGATATCGACAATCAGGACGACTTTGAAAGCGATGCTTTCAAGAGCGCAGATGTTGCTATCGAGTTCACAGCTCCGATGGTTGCCTACAATAACTATCTGAGGGCTTTCAAGGCAGGCGTGAAGGTTGTTTCGGGCTCAACAGGATGGATTAAGGAACACGGCGACGACGTGAAGAAACTCATCGAGCAGGGCAACACTCTGTTCTGGGCAAGCAACTTCAGCGTTGGCGTTGCCATCTTTAGCGCAGTAAACAAATATCTTGCAAAGATTATGAACCAGTTCCCAGACTATGATGTAAAGATGGAAGAGGTTCACCACATTCACAAGCTCGACCACCCAAGCGGAACGGGCATCACCCTTGCCGAGCAGATAGTAGATAACCTCGACCGCAAGAACGGCTGGGAGATTGGTACGCTTACCGCTCCCGACGGCACAGTTTCGGGCGAGGCTGAACACGCAGCCGACAAACTCGTTATCGACTCTGTTCGCCGTGGTGAAGTGCCGGGAATACACAGCATAACATACAACAGCGAGGCAGATCAGATTACCATCACGCACGATGCGCACAGCCGACAGGGATTCGCCCTCGGAGCAGTTCTGGCAGCCGAGTTTACCGCAACGCATACTGGTTTGTTGACTACTGACGATTTATTCAATTTCTAAGACTGATGAATTTATTTAATAGCAATTCCGAAACAAGGAAGAAAGACCCTACAAAAAAGCCTGAGTGGATTAAGTTCTCTATCATAACACTCTTGTACCTCATATTTCTTGTGTGGGTGCAGAGTTGGCTCGGACTCATTGTCCTTCCGTTCATTTTTGATGCCTATATAACAAAGAGGATTAACTGGACTTGGTGGCGCGACTCAGACAGCGACCTCGTGCGCGGAATAATGAGTTGGGTAGATGCCATAATCTTCGCACTCGTGGCGGTCTACTTCGTAAATCTCTACTTCTTCCAGAACTACGAGATACCGTCATCATCGCTCGAGAAATCGCTTTTGGTAGGCGACTATCTCTTTGTGAGCAAGATGAGTTACGGTCCACGCGTGCCACAGACACCGCTCACCATGCCGCTTACGCAGCACACAATGCCGGTGCTTGGCTGCAAAAGTTACATCGAGTTCCCGCAGTGGGAATACCGCCGCGTAAAGGGTTTCGGAAAGGTAGAACTTAACGACATCGTGGTGTTCAACTATCCGGCAGGCGACACCGTTGCGCTCAACGTGCAAGACCGCGACTTCTATAAGTATGTTTGTCTTGCAACCGGCTATGAACTGCACAAGAACGAAAAGATTCCGCCAATGGACAGCCTTAGCCGTACAGACCAGCGCGTTCTGTTCGACTTCCTCTACAACGAGGGCAAGAAGAGCGTTCTTGCACATCCCGAGGTTTACGGCGAAGTCGTTGCGCGTCCGGTAGACCGCCGCGAGAACTACGTTAAGCGATGCGTTGGATTGCCGGGACAGACACTTCAGATAAAAGACCGCATAATTTATCTCGACGGCAAGCCGAATAAAGAGCCTGACAACGTTCAGTACAGTTATCTTGTAAGACTGAAGGGCGAACTTCCGCAGGATTTCTGCGATGAGTACGGCATCACGCTCGAAGATAGGTCTGTGTATTACAGCGATTACGGAGTAAACGTCATGCCGCTTACCGAGCGCGCCTACAACGCTCTGAAAAACCGTCCCGACCTTGTTGAGGAGATGAAACTTGCTCCGTCGACCAGCGACGACGGCGTTTATCCGCTAAACGCAAGTTACGGATGGACACGCGACAACTACGGTCCGATATGGATTCCTGCCAAGGGCAAGAGCATCGACCTTAACATCGACAATATCGCCATCTACGAGCGTCCTATCAGAACATACGAGGGCAACAAACTCGAGATTAAGGGCAATAAGATTTTCATCAACGGAAAGGAAGCCAAGAAGTACACCTTCAAAATGGATTACTATTGGATGATGGGCGACAACCGCCACAACTCGGCCGACAGCCGCTATTGGGGCTTTGTGCCAGAAGACCACATTGTGGGCAAGCCTATCGTTGTATGGCTCTCGATAAACCCAGAGAAGGGATTCCTTACCGGCATAAGATGGAACCGCCTGTTTAAGTGGGTAGATAACATTAAGTAATAAATGAAGAAAACTGCCATAGTCCTGCTTGTTACAGTAGCCTTGCTGTTTGTGCTGCGACAATTTGTCGTGGTTCCCTATTCTGTGCCTTACGAGGGCATGGAGCCTACCTTGGGCGAGGGCGAGAGGGTGCTTGTGAACAAGTGGGGCTATGGTTCATCTTCTTCGGACAAGGCAAAGACCGTTGAGCGTGGCGCAATAATGGTGTTCCACAATCCGGCAGAGAAGCCCGATGTGGCTATCGACGACCGCGCCGTGTTCATTGCGCGTATATACGGACTTGCGGGCGACACGCTGATGCTAAACCACCAGCTCGTTCCGGTTGATGTTCCGCCGGTAGATGTGCATCTGAAGAGGGTATATCACTATCCGGCATTGTGCGAGGAGAGGATGCTCGCCATTGTCGATTCGCTCGGCATAAAAGACTCGTTTGTGGGCAATGGACAGAGCAGCCACAGCCGCCAGTTCAACTACGACGAGATTCTGAAGGTGCGTGCCGCCATAAACCGTGCGTTCACCTTGGTCTGCACGTCGCCCGATGTACCTACAAACTGCTATCCATATGTTGTTCCGAAAAAGAACGGCGTAGTGCCAGTAACACTCTGGAACATAACACTTCTGTGCAATACGATAAACTATCACGAAGGTCGCAAGGCTGTTATAAAGAACGGACAGCTCTTTGTTGACGGAAAACTCACGAAGCAATACACCTTTACCCAAAACTACTATTGGGTGATGTGCGACAATATGCTGAATCTAAATGATTCGCGCCTGTTCGGACTCGTTCCGGAGAGCCATCTGGTTGGAAAAGTCTGGATGGTATATTGGAAGAAAATCAGAACTATATGACAAATATTCTTTTGGCAACCGCCTATCTTGCGCCCGTCCAGTATTACAGCAAGCTGAACAGGGCGGACATCGTCACGATTGAACTTTTTGAACATTACATAAAGCAGAGTTATCGCAACCGCTGTATTATTGCAGGCCCCGAAGGTGCGCAGTCGCTCACTCTGCCCGTAGAGAAAGCACCCAACCACGGAAGCATAAAAGATGTGCGCCTGAGCGACCACGGCAACTGGCGCAGGCTGCATTGGAATGCCCTTCAGTCGTCGTACATGACCAGCCCTTTCTTTGAGTATTATGCCGATGATTTCGCGCCATTCTACGAGAAGAAATATGACTTTCTGTGCGATTTCAACGAGGAGCTGATGCTCTTGTGCTGCCGTCTGCTCGACATCGACATTGAGGGCAAACTCCGCCATACCGATACCTATCGTTCAGACCTTGCCGACGGCGAGGTTGACTTGCGCAACGCCATCTCGCCAAAGTGCGATTTCACCGCCGATGCTAACTTCGAAGCCAAGCCTTACTATCAGGTATTCAGAGAGCGCACGGGCTTTATTCCAAACCTGAGTATCGTAGACTTGCTTTTTAATATGGGTCCCGAAGGACTTTTGTATCTGTAAATCAGAAATATAAAATCATGAATAAAGTTATTCTTAAATCGTTATTTGTACTATTTATTTGTGTCATCTCGCAAAGCGCGGTGGCGCAAAAGCCGTATGGCATTTTTGACGAAAAGACTGGTACGCTTACTTTGGGCTACGGCAAAAGACTACCCAATTGTGCTAAAGAATTAGACGAGGATGGGTTTTGCGTTGATGACGTTACTGAGGAGACGAAAAAAATAAAAAAAATAGTAATTAAGAAGTCGTTTGCTCACTACAAACCGAAGGATTGTAGCGGAAGTTTCTCTGGTTTGGTTAATTTGAAAGAGATAAAAGGACTGAAAAATCTTAATACATCTGAAACTACGGATATTAGTGGCATGTTTGAAGGTTGTGAATCTCTGACAAGTCTCGATTTGAGCCATTTCGACACTTCTAAGGTTACAGATATGAGTTTTTTATTCCATGAATGCCTTTTTCTAAAAAGTCTTGATTTGAGTCACTTCGGTACTTCAAAGGTAACAGATATGAGTGATATGTTCGAAGGATGTATGTCTCTGTCAAGTCTCGATTTAAGCCACTTTAATACTTCAAATGTAACGGATATTGGTGGCATGTTCAGTAGTTGCATAAACTTAGCAAATCTCGACATCAGTAGTTTTAAAACCGAAAATGTTACAAGTTTATCGTACATGTTCAATGATTGTAAATCTCTGACAAGTCTCGATTTAAGTCATTTCAACACTTCAAATGTCAAGTATATGGACAATATGTTCGATGGTTGCATAAACTTGGCAAATCTCAATATCAGCAGTTTTAAAACCGACAGCGTTACTAATATGGACAGTATGTTTTCAGAATGTTGTGCTCTGACAAACCTTGATTTGAGTCATTTTAATACCTCAAATGTTACAGAGGTGAATTGGATGTTCAGTGGTTGCATAAACTTAGCAAATCTCGACATCGGTAACTTTAAGACGGAAAATGTTACAAAAATGGACAGTATGTTTTCAAAATGTCGTTCTCTGACAAGTCTTGATTTAAGCCATTTTGATACTTCCAAAGTAACAGATATGAGTAATATGTTTGGTGGTTGTATCAATTTAAAATCTCTTGACATTCATAGTTTCAATACCGAAAATGTAAAAGCGATTGATGAAATGTTTGAGGACTGCAAATCTCTGTCTGGACTTGATTTGAGTAGTTTCAAGACAGATAAAGTCTTTGACATGACGGAGATGTTTTCAGGATGTAGCAGTCTGACAGCCCTTGACATTAGAGGCTTCAATACCGAGAAAGTTACAAGAATGAATAATATCTTCGAGGGTTGCAGCAACCTGAAATTCGTCACGGTAGGAATGAAATGGATGATTCAAGACGAAGACGTTGTGGTAGATTTGTTTTCCGACAGCCCGAACGTGAACCTGATACAAGTTTTAAGATGAATTTAAGACGTAATAATCGGGCGTTAAGTATAAACAGTAATTTCAGAAAGCATGAAAGATATTAGCAACATCACAAAACTAATACTTGCCATATTTGTGGCTATAATCTCGCAAAGCGCGGTGGCACAAAAGCCGTATGGCATCTTCGACAAGGCAAAAGGAACGCTTACGCTGGGCTATGCAGCCCGTTTGCCGAGGGGGGCGGTGGCAATAGACGAGAAGGCTCTGATAAGCAAGTTCGGCGAGCCGGAAACGCTTGAAAAGGTGGTGATAGACAAGTCGTTCGCCGGCTTCAGACCCAAGACGTGCGCCGAGTGGTTTATGAACTGCGAAAGTCTGACGGCAATCGAAGGACTGAGATTTCTCAACACCTCGGCAACAACGAGCATGAGAGCCATGTTCTACCGCTGCCTCAAGCTCGAAAGCATAGACGTGAGCCACTTCGACACGCGCAACGTAACGGACATGAGCCAGATGTTTTTCTGCTGTGCAAACGTGCTGAGGCTCGAAGTGGCTGGCTTCAACACACAGAAGACAACCGACATGAGCGAGATGTTCTACGGCTGCGAGAATGTTAAGGCTCTCAATGTGAGCCGTTTCAGTACCGAAAAGGTGAAAAACATGACAGGGATGTTTAACGGTTGCACGAGTCTTGCGAGTCTTGATGTGCGCAGTTTCCGCACCGCGATGGTTGAGGATATGAGCAAGATGTTCTGCAACTGCGAAAGTCTTGCGAGCCTTGACGTAAGCAGTTTTAGCACGACAAACGTAGCGAATATGCGAATGATGTTTTGCGGTTGCAAGATGCTCAAGACGCTCGATGTGAGCCGTTTCGATACATCTAACGTTGAGAATATGAGCGGCTTGTTCGCTGGCTGCGTGGGTTTTGCGAGCATCAACCTAAGCAATTTCAAAACCGGGAACGTGACCGATATGAGCGGAATGTTCGACAACTGCAAGAATGTGAAGATTCTCGACTTGTCGAAATTCAATACCGAAAAGGTGGAGAATATGCACGACATGTTCGAAGGATGCAGCAGTCTTTCGAGCCTCGACATCAGCAGTTTCGACACGCGCAGCGTAACCAGCATGAAGACGATGTTTGCCGGTTGCCGCAGTCTGAAGGAACTCGATTTGAGCCACTTCCGTACTGAAAAGTCCGAAGATATGAGTGGTATGTTTAAGGGTTGCGACGCTCTTGAACGCATCAATTTGAACAGATTCAGCACGGCAAATGTATCGACAATGCAAGCCATGTTCTATGGCTGTAAGAATCTGACAAATATCGACTTGGGCAGTTTCGACACCCGTAAGACTGGCAGTATGGCAATGATGTTTGGAGAGTGCTCAAAACTAACCACAATCTATGTTGGCAAAAACTGGAAATACGCCAATAAAAAGGCCGAAATGACCGCAGGCTGTCCAAAGATTAAATGGGTTCAGAGAAAATGAAAGGTTGGGTTTGGGCGGTAGCCGTCTTCTGTCAAGCCGAATTTCCGAATTCGGCTTTGGAAAAAATGGGAATTTGCAATTCCCACCGCTAAAAACTTTACGCATATCTTTTTGCCGCTTTGCGACAATGGGAGTATCATGAAATGATTATTCGGAATGACGCTGAAAGCGTCACCTCTCAGTAACCGCAGTATTCGTAGAATCTGCGGACAGAAATGATATGGATATTTTCGACCCTGAAAGCGGTCGCCCATTGCGACAGATGGGGCACTCTTTCAGAGTGCTTTCCGTTTATTGGTCTTATTCCGCAGGTCGTTCCGACCTACGGTTACTTAGCGAAGACGCTTTCAGCGTCTATAAGAACTGTAAGAATTATTCGGGATAGTCTCGGGTTTCATTCGGGTTTTCAGCATCTGTAATAGTAAAATCGACAGTCGGCAAGGATATCCTGAACTCGATAAATAATTGAATTATGAATAGTTTCCCTACCCATAGATGCCCTTCATAAGATTTTAGGCGAACATAGAACCTTTTGGCTATCCTTTGAATAGCTTCTCTGTACCTTTCAGCTTGCTTGGATGTACCATAGATGTACCTTTCAGCTTGCTTGGATGTACCTTGCCACTATTTTATATTTACAAAAAGAACAATTCGTATCATAATTATCCTTTACGGCTCCTCGGCAATTATGAATTGTTAATTGTCAACTGTGAGTTGTCATTTATCTCAGTTTTTTCAATTGTCAACTTTCTCTAAGTCCATTGTCAATTGTGAATTGTCAATTCTCAAGTGTATATAATCGTCGAAATCTTATCTTCCGCAAAGACCTCTTGTGCCACCGCTTGAAGCGTCTCGGCAGTCAGATTGTCGATGCGCTTGAAAAGTTTAGCCTGACTCTCGAACTTACCGTAGTGCAGAAAACATTTTGCCGCGCTCAGAATGGTGTTCTCAAAGTTGTCGGTAGCAACGCCTATCTCGCCCTTTATCTGCCTCTTTGCCGAAGCAAGAACGGCGGTAGACAGAGGTTTGTTGCACAAATTCAACAATTCGCTCTTAACCAGACGGATGCACTTCTTGTGGTCGTGCTCGTCGCAGCCAAAATAGATGCAGAATGCACCCGTATCCGTGTAGCTCGTGATGTTGCTCTCCACGCTGTAAACCAGTCCGCGTTTCTCGCGCAGACTGATGTTAAGGCGCGAATTCATGCCCGGGCCTCCTAAGATGTCGTTGAGCAGATACAGAGCCGTGCGCTTCTCGTCGTAGGCATCGAATCCTCGTCCGCCAATCATCACATGCGCCTGATGCGTGTCCTTGTCAATCACGATGTTCTGGGCAGAGTAGGGCAGAGGTTTGCTGCGTCGTTTGGCAGAGCGTGCCTTCAGATAGTCGCTCTGCTGTTCAATAGTCATACCGTACATGGCATGGTTTACTGTCTGGTTGCCATATCCGCCCATGTACTTCTGCGCCAACTTCACAACCTTGTCGAAATCAACATCGCCGCGCACAAAGAAAACCATGTTGTCGGGCGTGTAGAAGCGTTCCGTCCATCTTAGCGCATCGGCTGTGGTGTATTGCTTCAGCAGAGCCTCGTCGCCAAGGATGTTTCGTCCCAGCGGATGATTCTGGAATATCAGGTTTTCGAAGTCATCGAAAATCAGTTCGGAGGGTGAGTCCTTGTAACTGTCAATCTCGTCGAGAATCACCTCAACCTCCTTGTCAATCTCGTTCTGCGGAAAAACGCTGTTGAACACAATATCGGCAATCAGTTCGGTGGCGCGTGCCAGATGCTCCTTCAGAATGGCGGCATACACCACCGTCTCTTCCTTGTTGGTATAGGCGTTGAGGTCGCCGCCCACCGTCTCCAAACGGTTTATTATGTGCCATGATTTGCGGTGCGTAGTGCCCTTGAACACCATGTGCTCGCAAAAGTGAGCCATTCCGCTCTCCTCGGGCATCTCGTCGCGCGTGCCGGCATCTATTGCCAGTCCGCAGTAAACAACGTTTGTAGATGATGGGGTGTGTATTATACGCAGTCCGTTAGGAAGCGTAAAAGTACTGTATTGTGTATCCATTAAATGCGCTCAAAAAAACTTTGCAAAGGTACTAAGATATTTGATATTTTTTTATTGAAATACCGAAAAAAATATTTATGTTTGCGCTATGGAAAGAATAGGAGTTTACTGTTCATCTTCGGTAAAGATTGACAAGAAGTATTTTGACGCCGCGCAGCAGCTTGGCGAGTGGATAGGCTCAAACGGCAAGTGGCTTGTTTACGGCGGAAGCAACCGCGGAACAATGGGAACGCTGGCATCGGCAGTTAAACAGAGCGGCGGAAGGGTGATGGGCGTTGTGCCCACGGCTCTCGAAGAGAGAGACATAGTGAGCGACGACCTCGATGTAAACTTCAGGTGCGAGAATCTGAGCGACCGCAAGGACATAATGATTCAGGAGAGCGACATACTCGTGGCTCTGCCCGGCGGCGTCGGCACGCTCGACGAGATTTTCACCACCTTGGCGGCGCGCTCGCTCAACTATCACGGCAAAAAGACCGTGCTCTACAATCTCGACGGCTTCTGGAATCCGCTTATACAACTCCTTGCCGATATTGAGCAGAAAGGCTTTGCCAACTGTCCGTACAGCACAATGTTCTGCGTGGCAGACACCTTCGACGAACTGACAGACATTCTGTCTGAATAAAACATAATTATTAACTTGTTAAACTGACAAAAAAAGAAGTATTGGAATGAAAAAAATGATTTTAACAGCCGCTACTTTGGCTATACTTTGCTCTTGTGGTGGACAGAAGACTGAGGCTGGCGATGCTCAGGACTCACTCGTAGAGGTAACTCCAGAGAACCCAGACGAACTTCTTGATACAGCTAAGGTCGAGACCCTTACTCCAGAGGAGACAAAGGTTGAGATGGAAAAGATTCAGGCTAAGGTTGAAAGCGGCGAGGCTACTGAACAGGAAAAGACCTTGTGGGAGAAACTGAAGGCACGCTATAACGATGCTAAGGCTGCAAGCGGCAAGAACGATGCAGCTGGCGTTACAGGCGCAGCATCGGGCGCAGTAAACGATGTGTCTAAGGCTGTTGGCAAGGACGGTGCAGTAAACAAGAAGGCCGAAGAGGTTAACACCAAGGTTCAGGAGACTCAGCAAAAGGTGAACGAGACCAAGGAGGCTGCCAAGACAACCGTAAACAACGTTAAGGAAGCAGCCAATGCCTTCAAGAACTTGGGCAAGAAAGAATAATCCTTGATATTATTTTAGAGAAAGACGGGAACGACTCAAAAGGTTGCTCCCGTCTTTTTTAGCGTTAGAATGCCATTTCTGTTTTGTCGAATTCTGAAATTCGACTGAACTTGCGGGACGGAACTTCTTGTTGACGTTTTTAAGTTTTTTTACAATTCCGTGAAAAAATTTGGTGGTGTCAAGGATATTGTGTTAATTTGCTCTTAGTGATTCACAGACTATGCTTTATAGTAAGCATGTTTATAAAAAATGAATGAGGCTAATTTTTATATTTATGTCAATAGAGTAGTTCTAATGTTCTTCTCAACAGGTCACACTCGTTGTAAACCATTATTGCAAAACTGTGTTTAGAAAATGGCTATATCATTGAGTGCGAGGATGGCGGTTGATTTGCAAATCGGAAGAACCGTGAGATTTGCCTCATGTATTAATTGAATAAATAATAACAGATAAATATCTATTTTTATGAAAAGGGTATTAATGATAATTTTTGCCATATTGATGACTGTAACTGTTTATAGTCAGCACTTGAAATTTATGGGAGTGCCTATTGATGGAAATATTAATAGTTTTGCAGCCAAAATGACTGCAAAAGGTTTTACTATATCTCCAAGAAATAAATATACAGGACCGGGAGTCAGAGTTATGAGAGGTACGTTCTTTGACCAGTCTGCAGATATATGGATCAGCTATAATACCTCAACAAAGAATGTTTATAGTGTACGTGTGCAGTTTTATAGTGGTGACAGAGATGTATGCGAGTCTTTTATGAAAGATATAAAAGACATAATAGAAAGTAAATATACGTGTATATCAGATACGGGAAAAACTAACGCTGGGGACGATGTTGATATATACTTCATTGTTAATGAGGAAAAAACCTTATTAGGATATATATCGGTATTGATGATGCAGATAGTATGGATATAGGATATAATCTGAATCTTACTTATCAAGACTGGAAAAATACCGAAAAGAATGAATCAAGTAGATCTAATGACATATAACTTTTTTCACAAAAAATAGTATATAGACAATTTCCTATTTGATAATCTTCCCCGTATTGCCGAATTCGGCAACATCAATGTCGTGAGTTTGCAACTCACATTGTCGCGAAGCGGCAAAAGCCGTAATACGCGAGTTCGAGATTAATTCCAAGATTATTTTCACGAGTAACTTTTTGTCGCTCTGCGACAATGCGAATTACAAATTCGGCAGGACATGTTTTTTTCCTCTTTAACAATATTCCTCCTATGTTTTTTTAACCCAAATCGGTCATTAGAAATTTTGCCTTACATAATGTTCAGATAAGTATCCGGAGCCTATAAAAAATATAAGCAAAAAGTGCTAATGATTGACTCTGAATAATTAAACCAACTTACATTTTGCTACTTATTTTTTCTAATGACCGTTTTGGGTTTAATCTTCCTCAAAAGCCACTAATTCGGCTGGCTTGCCAGCCTTAATTCGTCGAAATGCGCTCTTCGAGATGCTTTCGTATTCCCTTGTTTTGCTAAATTGCGAGAAATACGTCATCTTTCTAAACTTCTCTATTGTTCCCTTTTTAACATGCAAAACTGCGTTTGATGGGATTGAATCGACAATAAAGTAAGAACGGTTTTTATACGAAGGAATACCTTCGAAAAACAGATGTTGAAGTTTTGGAGAACTAAATCCGAAAGTCATTGCATCGTATTGACAACAAGGAAGAACAGCCTTTGTTATTCCAGTACACCTAAGAAAACAGAATGTATCAACAAAGTGCGAAGATGGGATAAATAATTCTTCGAGTTCCACACAATCTACAAATGCTGCGCACATCAGAGAATCGACATTTTTGATGTATACGCTTTTTAGACTGGAACATTTTGCGAAGGCTGAACGTCCTATTTTGTTTATCGATTTACGAAAACGAACTTCATTTAGTTTTTTGCACATCGCAAATGCCCCATCATCAATATTGTTCACGTTGTTTAAGTCGATACGGCAGAGCGTCTCAGACTGCTGAAACGCAAACTTTGATATGTTTTTGATGCCTCTGCCACATTTGTACTTTCCATTTTTGTATGGATAATTGCTTGGTGACAAGTATATACAAGTCCGACTTTTATTCATAAGAATCCCATTATCAGAAATATACGGGGCGTTTCCGCCACATCCATAAAACCTTACATTCGGAAAGCACTCTATTATGTGGTGTTTAAACTCTTCGATATCGCAATTTACGATAACAGTATCGACGTCGGTATAAATTTTTCTTTCGAAATTAGAATCTATAGACATGGTTTTTGCGTGCAAATGTAAAAACAGACACGCAAATAATAACGCATAGAAATATCTCATACTAACTATTATTGGGGAATTTCAAAAGTTACCATAAGTAAACGATGTATGATTTCATTGATTTTCTTTAGGGGCTTTTAAGTAATTGAGAATTCTGACAGATTTCAATACAATGTTGAAGAATTAAAAGTATTTGAATTTATCATTATGTTTTTCTAGTTCTTCTAACTTGTCGTCTAATTTAGTGTGTTTTAGTATTTTACAAGTGTACCAGGCTATAAACGAAATTGTATAAAGCACCGAGAACAGAACAGCCAATCTTGATACCGGGGTGTCATATTCGTAATAAAAGACGGCAAGACATACAGAAATAGATATTGCTAACAGACATAATCTGATACGGTATTTCTTTATTAGTCTGGAGATAGAAAAATCTTTATTCTTAAAGGCTTTGTAGATGGCATAAATGTTCAGAAAAATAAATAATGCGAATAGGGTGCAATATAGAGATATTGCGTTTTCTTTCGTAATTGAAGTCCAATGCGCTGAATAACAACGCAATGAGCCAAGTAAAAGTATGATGCTGAATAAATGTCTTTTCATGCCATTAGCTTTTTTAGTGCTTGTTCTGTAATGCAAAAATAATGATTTTGTACGAAAAATATAGCGGATAATGCAAGAAAAAACAAAAAAACTCGCAACCGCGCGAATGATATCGGTGCGATTGCGAGTAAGTGTGTGTTATTTCAGTAACTCGTTTCTGCTATTTATTCGAAGAACTTCTTCCAGTCGTCCTTTGTCTTTTTAGGACCGCGCATTTCGGTGTATCCGCGCTCCTCGCGACTTGGCTTCTTTTTCTTCGGCTTGCTCTCGGCATTCTGCTTGCCGCGTGCGCCCTTGTCACCCTTGCGCGAGCCGCCTCTTGCTGCGCCCTTGTCGTCGCCGGCATCGGCAACCTCAACGCTTATGCGTCTGTCCTTGTACTTAGCCTTAGACGATGAGAATCCACGGAGCACATCCTTTGTAGCCTTCTCCTCAACCTCGAAGAACGAGAAGTTCTTCATAAGGTCGATGCGCCCAATCTCGATGCGACCCTTTACGTTCTTGTTAATGAGGTCGATGATAGTTGCTGGGTTTATGTTGTCGGTCTTTCCGAGGTTGATGAACATACGGGTAAAGCCCTCTTCTGCCTTGCGTGAGCGTGGAGCTTTTCCGTCGCGACCGTCGCGCTTGCCGCCCTTTCCCTTTGACGACGAGTCTCTGTCTGCGCCTCGCTTTTCAGAAGGCTCTTCAATCTCAGGTGCATTCTTGTAGTATTCGAGGAATCGGTTGAACTCCAGCGATACTACGCGTTTTATGATGTCTTCCTTCTCGAGCCAGTCGAACTTGCGATAGATTTCTGGCAGGAACGAAGCAATTTCCTCCTCGTTTACCTTAACCTTCTCAATCTGGTTCACCAAGTTGTAGAGCTGCTTCTCGCAGATGTCCTTTCCTGTTGGGATTGTTCCCTTCTCGAAAGTCTTCTTTATAATCTTCTCGATGTCGCGCAGATGGCGGCGTTCCTTAACGTGTATGATGGCGATGCTGATGCCCTTCTTGCCCGCACGACCGGTACGTCCGCTTCGGTGAGTGTAGTTCTCAACATCATCAGGCAGACCGTAGTTGATAACGTGCGTAAGGTCGTCAACGTCAAGTCCGCGCGCAGCCACGTCGGTAGCCACCAAGAGCTGAGTGCGGTGCTGGCGGAACTTCTGCATTGTAAGGTCGCGCTGCTGTTGCGAAAGGTCGCCGTGCAGACAGTCGGCATTGTAGCCGTCCTGAATAAGTTTGTCGGCAATCTCCTGAGTCTCTACTCGAGTGCGGCAGAAGATGATACCGTAAATGTCGGGATAGAAGTCGGCTATGCGCTTCAGTACAAGATACTTGTCCTTGGCATGAACCAAGAAATACTGGTGCGACACGTTGGCAGAGCCTTCGTTCTTAGTACCGATGGTAATCTCTTTAGCGTTGTGCAGATAGTTCTTGCTAATGCGCGAAATCTCGGCATTCATAGTGGCAGAGAACAGAAGGCACAGACGCTCGTCAGGAATCTGCTCGAAGATGGCGTTGATGCTGTCGGTGAATCCCATGTTAAGCATCTCGTCAGCCTCGTCGAGAATAACGCGCTTAACGTTGTCGAGATGCACAACGCCGCGTTCGATAAGGTCAATAAGTCGTCCCGGAGTGGCAACGATAATCTGCACACCTCGTTTTAGTGAACGTATCTGACTCTCGATAGAAGAACCGCCGTATACTGGCAGTACCTTCAAGTCGTCTATGTATTTTGAATAATCGTTAAGATCGTCTGCAATTTGCAGACACAGTTCGCGTGTTGGACTCAGGATAAGTGCCTGTGGAACGCGTTCTTTCGGGTTTACCAACTGGATAACGGGCAGACCGTAGGCTGCTGTTTTGCCTGTGCCTGTCTGTGCCAGTGCTACAAGATCATTTTCGTTACTAAGTAGATAAGGAATCACTTCCTCCTGTACGGGCATTGGATTTTCGTAGCCCTTTTCTTTAATTGCCTTGAGAATCTCCTCCGAGATACCAAGTTCTTCAAATGTCTTCAATATTTTATACAAATTAAATAATCGGGTGCAAAGATAATTCTAATTTATGAATTAGCGGTTATAACTTACTGATTATTTTTATAATAGGGACGAAAAAAACATAGCCGGCCTTCACAGGTCGGCTATGCCCAAAACAAGCATGATCATAAAATTACTTATAAATTTCAAATACTGTTGGTTAAGGTTTAGAGATTATATTTTGAAAAACATTTTACAGATTTTATATATCGTTTCTTTTACCTTGAGAAGAAGTCGAAGTTAATGTTAAAGAACGGAAAGTCGGGCTGAGGCTGCTGTTGTCTGTTCTGCTCCTTTGGCTGACTATCGGTGTTGTTCTTGTTGATGAGAATAAGTTCGATGGTGCTGCCCTGACTGTTCATCTGTATGAACTTGCGGCTCTTCTTTCCGTAGAACACAAGCGTGTTGCTTGTTGAGTTGAACGAGTTGCTGCTGTAAACCTCGTTGGCATTCTCGCTCTCCTTGCGGAAGGCGTTGTAGAGTTTTGTGAAGGTGGTATTGTCGGCATGGACAATAGTCAGCTTCTTCACCGTCTTTACTATGTTGTGCGTGCGAGGGTCTCGCTTCACAATGTTCTGCAGGTGGCAGATGTCTTCTTTCTTTTCGAGGCTGTTAACCAGTTTCTCGATGCTCTGCTGCGCCTTGCATTCCAGTCCGAATGCGGTGAACATGCAGACGGTGAGTGACAATATTTTAGAACTTATACTCATAATCATTTCTTTTAGTCTTCGTTAAGGAATTCGTTAACTCTGGCCTGAGCCTCGCTGTTGTTGATGCTGCTTGCCATAACGCTCTGTATGTTGTCGTCTTTGTCGCTGATTTCAGAGAGCTGTGCAACTTGCTTTTCAATGTTGTCGGCCTCTTTCATCGTGTTGTCAATCATCAGTTTCAGCGTCTCTTTGTCGGTTACGCGCTTTCCGTTCTGCATAACGTAACTGCCTTCGTAGGTGTAAAGTTCGTCGGCATCGTTCTTTAGCAGTCCGAATGATATGCCGAATATGAGCACGATGCTTGCCGCTATGCTTGCGGCGAACATGAAGATGCGTTTCTTCGGTTTCTTTGTATCAACCGGCTTAAGTTGTACCACCTTGGCTGTGCTGTGCTCCGCCTCGGTCAGGGCTTGTGCCGAGAGGCTTTCATCGAGTCCGCTTTCGAAGTATGCAAACATCTCCCTGTACTGGGCTATGTGTTGCGGCAGGTCTTTCTCGGTGGCGAAGAAGCGGTAGAGTTCCTTTTCTTCGTCATTCGAGGTTTCGCCTTCCATAAAGCGGTCAATGTAGAGTTCCACATTGTTGATGTCAATATGTAAAATATCACCCATAGGCATATTATTGGTTATATCTTTCGGTTTAGGAATTGGTCTCTTATTTTTTTTCGTGCCCTACTAAGATTTTGTCTTACGGCATCGGGTTTGCTTCCTATCATCTGGGCGATTTCATCAATTTCCAAGCCTTCAACGTGTTTCATTCTCAGTACCGTTTGTTGCATGTCGGGCAGTAGGCCGATAAGGCGCATCACCTCCGAGGTTTCCTCGGCGTCCATCATGTCGTTCTCGAACGACGATGTGTCGGCAATCTGCGCCATCGTGTCTTCGTCAACATCGGCCTTGTGGTCGTCGCGGATGGCATTCAGACTAAGGTTTCGGATTATGGTTGTAGCCAATGCGTCAACCGAGCGATACTGTTCCAGGCTGTCGTGAATGTTCCACAATTTCAACAGTGTGTCCTGAACCAGATCTTCAGCCTTATCCTCGTCGTGCACCATCCTGATGGCATATCTGACGAGCATAGGTCGGAGGCGCGTTGCTTCCTTTTCGAATCCCTGTCGTTCCATCTTTCATAGTGATGACACATGCGTTGCGCTTTTGTGACATCATTTTTTATATTTTTTTAAATTATTTTGTTTCGCCGCTGATTTTCAGTTCGTTGATGAGGCGCGGTGAGTTGCCCCACTTCTCGATTAGGTACAGAATGTAGCGCACGTCAACGCCGATGCAACGCTGAAGGTTAGGCTCGAAGGTGATGTCGCTGCTCATTGCCTCCCAGTTGCCGTCGAAGGCGAGACCGAGCAGTTCGCCCTTGCCGTTGAACATCGGCGAGCCTGAGTTTCCGCCTGTGATGTCGTTGTTTGTGAGGAAGCATAACTGCATAGTGCCGCTCTTTTTGTCGGCATATCTTCCGAAGTTGTTTGATTTGTACAGTTTCATCAGTTCAGGCTCTACGAAATACTGCATGTCGCCGCTGCCGTCTTTCTTAGGACCGAGGTTTTCGAATTTCTCGATAATTCCGCGCGGAGTGGAATAGTAGCCGAACACCATGGCATCTTTCGGCTCGTAGCCGCCCACCACGCCATAACTCATGCGCATGGTTGAGTTGGCGTCAGAATAGAACAGTCTGTCGCTCTGCATCAGTCGCATAGAACGGTTCAGAAGTCGTTCGTTCTTGTCTATGATGTCGGTTGCGATAGCCATATTCTGCTGAAGTTCGAACAACTTGACCATTATGTCAATGCAGATTTCAGAGGCGGCATCCTTGCTCATGTCGCATTTTAGCGTACCGCTGAAAAGTCTTCTCAAACCGTCTATCGTGCTGAAATTAGATGCGGCGTAGATGTTGTCGGCAAAAGCGTTGTAGTCGCCCTTGAAATCATTTTTTATGCGCTTGTAACACTCGGGCAGATAAGCCTCGTTGTAGTTTACCTGCTCGGCATATTCCTTCAGCATGGCGGCAAAAATCTCCTTATCGGTGTCGATGTCCATGTTGTTGTATCGGTCGGCAATCGACTTTATCTGCTGCTGAAGATTCTCGTTGTCGTTGCTGAAATCGGTATTTAGTAAGGTGAAGACGATGCCCAGAAGGTCGGACCCCTCGTAGAAAGCCTCGTTTATGAGGAACAGCGTGCGATAGTCGTTCTTCCTTTTCTTGTAAGCCTTTCCGAGGATAGGCAGAAGATTGCGATAGTATTCCGAATGGGTAGAGTCGCTCTGAATCCACTCGTGCAAGTCCTTCTCAAGAGCCTGCTTCTTTTCGATGATGTGCAGTTCCTTTATGCTGTTGTTCATGCCGATGCTGTTCTTCCAGTAGTTAGAACTGATATCATACTTAGAGTCGTACTTTATGCGCACAACAGGGTTGGCGTCCATGTGCTTGCGCCATATCTGCTGCTTCACACCGCGCATGTCTATGAGCACTTGGTTAAGACATTCCATGCGCTCCTTAATGCCGTAAGACGACAGGTAGCGGCATGTCTCGCCCGGATATCCGATGGTCATGCAGAACGAACCTTCGTTGTATCCGTCGAGCGACACGGGCGCGTATGCCTTAGCCTTCAGCGGCACGTTGTCTTTGCTGTAGGCGGCAGGCTTGTTGTCCTTGTCGGCATAAATTCTGAAGATGGAGAAGTCGCCCGTCTGTCGCGGCCACATCCAGTTGTCGTTCTCGCCTCCGAATTTTCCGACCGATGCCGGCGGAGCGAAGACAAGACGAATGTCGGTATAGTCGCGATACACGTTTATGTAGAACTCGTTTCCCTGATAGTACGAACTTATCTCGGCGCGCAGGGTGGGGTCGTGCTCCACCTCTTTCTGCTGTATTATTACAGAAATGGAGTCGATGATATGCTGGCGCATGAACTCGTTCTTGCAGTTGCCTATTGCTTCGTTCATCTCGGCAGTAATGTTGCGTGTCGAGACAAGGAAACTGACGAACAGATTCTCGATTGGCAGTTCCTCTTCGAACGACTGCGATACGAATCCGTTCTTTATGTAGTCGTGCTCCGCGCTACTCTGCTGCTGAATACTCTCGAATCCGCAATGGTGGTTGGTGAAGACCAGTCCCTCGGGCGAGACTACTACGCCTGTGCAGAATCCGCCGAAACTAACCACGGCATCCTTAAGCGAGCCGTTCTGCGTGCTGTAAAGTTGCTGCGGAGTGAGTTTCAGCCCCAAACTCTGCATTCGCTTAACGGTCTGAGCCGGAAGGTTGTTGAGCATCCACATGCCCTCGTCGGCTCTGGCAACAGTAGATGCGAGTATTATCAACAGAAACAGAAATTTTCTCATGATGTTTTTATGGTATAAGTATTTGTATGTCTGTCTCTTATTTCTTGAAGAACTTGCCAATCACAGGCAACGCCTTCAGCGGAAAGTCTTTCTTTACAAGATATGCTATGAAGACCATCAGAAGCAACGTGTTGCATGCCAGTCGTGCGGCGATGTGCCAGTCTGCCGGAACAAGATATGCCGATGCGGCATAGATGGCAGCCGTAAGCACGACGTAGCAGAAAATGTCCTTCAGCGGATAGTTGATAGGATATTTCTTCTGGCCAACGATGTACGACAGAACCATAGACGTTCCGTATCCGGCAACGCCAGCCCATGCACAAGCCATGTATCCGTATTCAGGAATGAAGATGATGTTGATGGCAATGAGCACAATGCAGCCGATGCCCGAGAAGTATGCTCCCCAGATAGTCTTGTCAATCAGTTTGTACCAGAACGACAGGTTGAAGTAAACGCCCATCATTATCTCGGCAGTCATCACGATAGGAACGACCTTCAGACCTTCCCAGTAGTCCTTTCCGATGATATGCTTTATCACGTCAAGATAGAGCATTACGCAAAGGAATGCCAGAAGCGTGAAGATAAGGAAATACTTCATCGCCTTGGCGTAAGTGTCGCGGCTGTCCTTGTCCTTCTCCTTGCTCTTTCCAAACACGAAAGGCTCGTAGGCATAGCGGAATGCCTGCGTAATCATTGCCATAATCATGGCTATCTTTACGGCTGCTCCGTAGATGCCAAGCTCAACCTTGCCCTGACTTCCGGGGCACGCAATCGGATAAATAAGCTTGTCGGCAGTCTGGTTCAGAATTCCGGCGATGCCGAGAACGAGGATTGGCCATGAATATGAAAGCATCTTCTTGAAAAGCTGCGCATCGAACACCCACTTGAAGCCTATCAGCTCAGGCCAGAACCATACAGTTATGCTTGCCGTACACAGAAGGTTTATGGCAAAGGCATATCCAACGCTCACGGCCGGATTGTATATGTGTCCCACGATGTCGGGATGAGTCTTGTACAACTCTGGCAGCCATGCAAAGTAGAGCAGGTTGAGCAGGATGTTCATGATGACGAACAGAAGCTTGAGAGATGCAAACTTTATCGGCCTTTTCTGATATCTCAGAAACGCGAACGGAATACATTGGAAGGCATCTATCGCCACGCAGATGAACATAATTGCAACGTAGTGGCGATGAGCCGAATAGCCCATGAAGTCGGCTATAGGGTCGAGAAAGGCGAGTACGCACGCCACAAACATGAGCGATGTTGCGCCCACGCTTATAAGCGTTGTTGAGTAAACCCTCATAGGGTCTACGCCTTCCTTGTTTGCAAAGCGGAAGAATGTCGTCTCCATTCCGTAGGTAAGGATTACGAGCAGAAGCGCCGTATATGCGTATATGTTGGTAATTACGCCGTATCCGCCCGACTCTACTGCGATTTTTGCCGTGTAGAGCGGTACGAGAAGATAGTTCAGAAATCGTCCGACAATGCTGCTTAGTCCATATATTGCTGTATCTTTAGCAAGTGATTTTAAGTTTGCCATTTTGTTCTTTTAAACTAATTTTTTTATCATCCGAAAAATGCGTATGCTATGAATATTGCCGCTATGATTCCGGCAAGGTCGGCAAGCAGTCCGCAGGTAACGGCGTGGCGAGTGTTTCTTACGCTCACGCTTCCGAAGTAGACTGCAAGTATGTAGAATGTAGTATCGGTAGAGCCTTGGAAGATGCAACTCAGTCTGCCCACGAACGAGTCTACTCCGTGAGTCTGCATGGCATCAATCATCATTCCTCGTGCTCCGCTTCCGCTCAGAGGCTTCATTATAGCCGTTGGCAGAGCCTCTACAAAGTCGGTATTCATGCCGCATAAGGCAATGGTGTTGCTTATGCCCTTTATCAGCATATCCATCGCTCCCGATGCCCTGAAAACGCCGATGCCTACGAGGATAGCCACAAGGTACGGAATTATTCGGATGGCGGTATTGAAACCATCCTTCGCGCCCTCGATAAATGCCTCGTAAACATTTATCTTCTTTATCAGACCGGCAACGATGAAACTAATTATTATGCTGAATAGCAAGATGTTGGCAACGAGCGTGCTCACAACCTGCATCTTCTCCTTCTCCATTCCGCTGAAGCCCCATATTATAAGCCCCACCGCGGCGCAGAGACCGCCGAGGGTGAGCATGAGTGTGCGGTTAAACAGATTTATCTTCTGGAACAGACAGGTTATCACTATTCCGGTGATGGTTGAGAAGAATGTAGCAAGCAGAATAGGGATGAAGATGTCGGTTGGCTGTGCCGCTCCCATCTGCGCGCGATACACGAGGATGCTTATCGGTATGAGCGTCAGCCCCGATGTGTTTAGCACAAGGAACATAATCATCGAGTTGCTTGCCGTGTCTTTTTTCTGGTTCAGCTCCTGCATTCCCTCCATAGCCTTCAGTCCCAGCGGAGTGGCGGCGTTGTCGAGTCCCAGCATGTTGGCGGCAAG
Organism: Bacteroides sp. Ga6A2; assembly: GCF_000702225.1. Taxonomy (NCBI): domain Bacteria; kingdom Pseudomonadati; phylum Bacteroidota; class Bacteroidia; order Bacteroidales; family Bacteroidaceae; genus Bacteroides; species Bacteroides sp. Ga6A2. The sequence continues at coordinate 213,673 of NZ_JNKX01000001.1, forward strand.
GTTCATAAAGATGCTTCCCGTTACGGGGTGTCCCTTCGGAATGTCAGGAAACAGTTTGCAGAATACAGGGCTGAGCAGACGCGACAGAACGTTTATCACGCCTCCCTTCTCGCCAATCTTCATTATGCCGAGCCATAGCGACAGCGTTCCGGTTAGTCCGAGCGAGATTTCGAAGGCTGTCTTGCTCGACTCGAATGTAGAAGTCATCATGGCAGGAAAGACCTCGGTGTTGCCCATGAAGCACAGTTGCACCAGTCCCATAACAAAGGCAATGATGAAGAATGCTACCCATATATAGTTTAAGACCATAATCTTGTTGTTTTAAAGATGTTAAAAGTCGCTGTCGTCGAACAGACCTTTCTGCAACTTGTGCTTCAGTATGCTCTTGCCCAAGTGGCTGTATGCCAGTTCTGTAACCTCGCGGCCTCGTGGCGTGCGTTTTACGAATCCCTCTTTTATCAGGAACGGCTCGTACACTTCCTCTATCGTGCCCGGGTCTTCGCCAATGGCTGTGGCTATGGTGCTTATGCCCACAGGACCGCCGCCAAATTTGTCGATGATGGTGCAGAGAATCTTGTTGTCAATCTCGTCCAGACCGTATTTGTCTATGTTCAGAGCCTCCAGAGCATAGTTGGCCACCTCGGTGGTTATCTTGCCGTTGCCCTTAACCTGAGCAAAGTCGCGCACACGTCTCAGCAGCGAGTTTGCAATACGCGGCGTGCCTCGGCTGCGGCTTGCAATCTCGCCGGCAGCATCGCAGTCGCACTCCACGTTGAGCAGTCGTGCCGAGCGGCTTATGATTTTGGTTATCACATCGTTGTCGTAATATTCAAGATGCAGGTTTATGCCGAATCGGGCGCGGAGAGGGGCGGTGAGTGCTCCGCTGCGCGTTGTTGCGCCCACGAGGGTGAACGGATTCAGGTCAATCTGAATGCTTCGTGCCGACGGACCTTTGTCAATCATTATGTCTATGCGATAATCCTCCATCGCCGAGTACAGATATTCCTCGACCACGGGGCTGAGGCGGTGAATCTCGTCGATGAACAGAACGTCGTTAGGCTCGAGTGATGTAAGAATTCCGGCAAGGTCGCCCGGCTTGTCGAGCACGGGGCCCGATGTTATCTTCATGTTTACGCCAAGTTCGTTGGCTATGATGTTGCTCAGGGTAGTCTTTCCCAGTCCCGGAGGTCCGTGCAGCAGCGTGTGGTCGAGCGGTTCGCCTCTCATCTTTGCTGCCTGAACGAAAATATCAAGGTTCTCAACCACTTTTTGCTGACCGTTAAAATCGCTGAACTGTAGTGGTCGGAGGGCTTTTTCAAACTCTTTTTCCTTGGGCGTTAAAGACTCATTTCTGATATCAAAATTATCTTCCATGCTGCAAAGTTAGTGCTTTTTATTTGTAACTTTGTTTATTTGTTGCGAAAAATTTTAAAATGATGGTTATCAGTCGCTATAAAAGGATTTTTGAGCCATAAAAAACGCCATCTTATTATTTTTTTTAACTTTTTTCTTGGCTATTCAAAAAGTAATACATACTTTTGTAGTGCAAAACAGATTATTACAAAGAAAGATATATTTCTTTTAGGTTAAAAGAAAGGATAGCTAAAATGATCAATGCTGTTAGGTATTAAGAATGATGTGGAAGCGCTTGCAAGTGATTGTAGGTGCTTTCTTTTGTTTTGTGCTCGTACCTTATTGTCTATATTAGGTTATTTCGTGTGTCTTTTTTTGAATTAACAATTCGGGAGTTGAAAATTGAGAGTTGAAAGTTGAAAAATTCAGACAATTGAAAATTCACAATTCAGAATTCATAATTCAAAATTGCTTTCTTAATTAGAGAAAGTTGAAAATTCTGAGGCAATTCACGATTGACAACTTAGGATTTATAACGAACAATTTCGTCAGAAATTGTTCGTTTGGTATATGCAAAATAGAAGGTAGGAAGAAGGTGGGAAGAAGGTAGGAAGAAGGTAGATAGAAGGAAGGTAGATTCAAGGTGCATCCAAGTAAGCCGGAAGATACGGGGAAGAGCTTATGAGGGTAGACTAATGGTTGAGAATCGGAATAGGTTAACTCTTAATAGGTAATTGCCAATGTAGCAATTTGGTTTAGTATGGGTGGTGTGAAACTTTGGGGAAGCCTAACTACTATTTGGCGTGTAAATTGTAGAAAAAGAGTACTAATTTATCTTTTGGTAAACATAAAATGGTGTCAAGGTATAGGGAAGCTATACGCAAGGTATATGTAAGCTATATGTAGGCTATATGTTAGCTATATGTAAGCTATATGCAAAGTATAGCCAGAGTAGGAATAGACTATGGGAAAGCTGAACGTTTAAAAATGAAAGTTGGAAAAATCGGGAGTGTTTCATTCGCAGTTGACAGACCCTAAATTGGCGAGATTGTTCTTGCTTTTCGAAAAATGGCGGACTGAAAAATGGGCTTAAAACAAATATTATTTGTATATTTACCGCCAAATAGTAGTAATTTGAAAAACGGATGCATCTGCCAGTTCCAAGATTTTCATGCTGTCAGATTCGAAAATCGGGCAGAACTGAGTGGTTTAGTGGTTGATGTAGCCGCACTTTGAGTATTGGCAAGTTGAAAAAATTAAATATATGAAAATCTCAAAAAAAATAAGATACGTTTTTGATTTCGTATTTTTTACATATTGTCGTTTCTATATTGATGTATCTTCTCGAAATACTACTCCTTACGAGAATGGATGTTGTATTTATTTTGTAACATTATCAGTTTATGTAGGAGGCCTGATTTGTCTAATAGAAAATGCTATGTCTTTAGATTCTGATCTGATTTTATATACGGGATTTATATCGTTTGGTATTGGCTTGATAATAAGCATTATTTTCCCGTATCTCCATAAGGATTATTACAAGTATCTACATGAAAAATTCTATGATGATTATGGTGAAGAGGATTTGGCAATTCCTATTATTCTGACTTTAGCTCCAATAGCCTTATTTATTTATCATTTTTTATAATGAAGCAAATAATAAACACAATATTCTTCCCCATCATCAAGATACAGTCTATTATAATTGCTGATGAGAAATAAAGTAGTATTTGTTACAGGCATTAGTTTACTTGTATTGGCAATAGGTTTATTTCTGTGCGTAGATATAAGCCAAGGGGATTTTGACTTGAATGCCACCGAAGAACCGCCCACAAAAACAGCATTTTGGGTGGGTGCTCCCGACTTTGGCTGCTGGTACGACATATTAGAAATAGATTCGGCTACTCATCGTGCAAGAATAAAAGTCTATGATGATTATGATAGGCGAGTGTGGGCAGATGGGATATATGTAGATAGAAACAGAGTTCTGAATCCTTTTAGCAAAGAAAAAATAAGGCGTGAAATCGTTGATTTCGATATAAATAATGGCAATATTAAAATAAAAGAGGGCTGCGACTGTCTGGAAATAGATTCTTTCATCTATTGCGGATTTGAGATAATTCGTTAGTAGAGATTGATGCATGTGGAGTTGTTAATTGGGCATTAGGTATAAAAAAGAATGAATTATGTTACCACTTTGTAAATTTTATAGATACTTGATATACAGATTGTATAATTTTAGTGGCGATACGCCTATGGTTAACGTTATTATAACTTTGACGTTAATTCACACTATTCAATTGGTGACGTTGCTATTAATTGTTAATGGTTTTACATCTTTTACATCCATTAAAGTTTTTTTAGGAGAATGTGGAAAAAATCCTCTGTTTCATATTGCATTTATGGTATTGCATTATTTCTTGTTTTACGATAAGAAAAAATGGGGCGCGATAAGAAAAGAATTTAAAGATGAATCGCCAAGGCACAAGAAAATAGGTTTAATTGTAGTCCTTGCATATTTGTTAGGAACTGTATTTTTATTTTTTATTTTGGGCTTACGATATGATATGTATCGCGATTATTTAAAATATTTATTAATGGATAAATGAAACAAACAATATTATCAATATTCTTCGCCATCATAAGTATGGTGGCGAAGGCGTAGCTTTGCATCAATAGCAAGGCAAATGCAGCGAAGGTGGGCGACTGCTACACCGTTTCGCAAATAGCATATAGAACTGGCAAGAGCTAAAAAGTAATGTACACTTCGTTGTTGATGGAAAATCTTATCAAGAAAAGATTTTGTTGAGATAACGATTGTTATGCGATAAAACAACAGAGCGGAAAAACGAAGAATCAACTCTTCTGTTTTTCCGCTCTTGTTTTTTAAATTGCAGACAAAACAGAATTTCGAGGCGATTACGAAACCCAAAAATATTAGCGCAGATAAAATTGCTGTTTGTTTACAAAATTATTAACTTTGCGGTATCTTAAAACTTTACAAAATGGTTAAGACTTTTTTTCTAATATCTTTTCTGGCATTGTCATTGTTCTGTAGCGCGCAACCACAGACTATAAGTGCAGAAATAGCGCAAGATACGCGAACCGTATTCTTCTGCCTTGTATCTTCTGCCGAGAATTCATCGCTCGACTTTAATGCTCAATATGCTTATATCGAGGATATTGGCGATGGACGCGGATATACGGCAGGCGTCATAGGCTTTACTTCGGGAACAGGCGATATGATTGAGGTGGTGAAGCGTTATGTTGCACTAAAGCCCAAAAACAATCCGCTGAAGAAATACATTCCAGCCCTCGAAAAAGTCAACGGTTCGCCCTCGCACGATGGTCTTGGCGATGCCTTTGTAAAGGCGTGGAAAACGGCGTCTAAAGATGCCGAGATGATAGCGGCGCAAGACTCTGTCCTGAACGCTATGTATTACAATCCGGCGATGTATTATGCCCAGAAAGACGGTCTTAGCACGCTCGGCGCATTTATTTACTACGATGCGCTGGTGGTTCACGGTCCGGGTGAGGACGAGGACAGCTTCGGAGGCATTCGCAAGGCGGCGTTGGCAAAGTCGAATCCGCCGTCGGCAAAGGGCGATGAGACAGAGTGGCTCAACACCTTTCTGGCGGCACGCACGATAGTAATGAAAAAGGAAGCCGCACATTCCGACCTCTCGCGCATCTCGACCCAGCAGAAATTCATAGCCGAGAAGAATTTCAGCCTTACTCTGCCCCTTTCGTGGAATATGTACGGCGACAAGTTTATACTTACGAAGAAAAAATAAAAAAGCATAATGATGAAGACGCAGATATCTTAGTTTTTTATTTAGCCGGAGATTCTGTAGACGAATGAATTATAGTAATAAAGACATGCAAAAAAATACAGTTGAACGATATTACAATATCTATTTATTTGTGTTATATCAGCAAATAAATAAGTTTGAAATACATAAAGCAAAAATTAAATATGGCTTTTTGTATAAGGTTGCATCTTTGTTTTATAATAATAAAGCGCTTTTAAAAAGCAAATTGGATTATTATTCCAGACAAAATAGAACAGGTAGTTTTTATGATGTAAATGCAAATGTGAAAACACTAAACTATTTTGTTGTATTGATTTGTGTTATCGATATTGATTTTGTATTGTATCATGTGCTAAATTTAAGCCGGATGAGTTTTGCAAATATATTAATGTTGGGTAATGTGTTCTCATTAATTGAATATTTTAGATTGGGGTATAAATCCGATACAATACGCCAGTATAACAAAGTTTATTCACGGTTGCCAAAATATCATAAGAAATGGAATCGCTTGTGTATGTGGATTATAATACCACCTTTTGTTCTTCTCGTAATGTTTATAATTCTTGCGATTTGTAAATGAAGATAAGTTTCCCCAGTTCAGCCTAATTTGCAATTCGGCTGAGAAAAAACGGGAATTTGCCGCTCGACCAGAGGTAGAGCACGGAATTTCAGGCAGGGCTGGTAAGAAAATCAAAACCCGAACGCATCCCGAATGAAACCCGAACAAATCTATGATATTCATAGTGTAGAAAATTCGGCTAAGCCAACAAAAAAACGACCTTTGAAATTAAAGGTCGTTATAGTTTGGTGAGAATGTGTCGCCTTGTGTGAAGTCGCCGGTAGTGAGCCCCTTCTTCAGCCATTTGTGACGCTGGTCAGCGCGACCGTGGTTAAAGCTTTCGGGAACCGTGTAGCCCTGATGCTTCTTTTGCAGATAGTCGTCGCCAATCTTCGAAGCCGTGTTGAGTGCTTCTTCGATATCACCATCTTCGAGCGACTTGAAACGCTTGTTCTCAAGATGTCCCCACACTCCGGCATAGAAATCGGCCTGAAGCTCGAGGCGTACGCTTATCTGGTTAGCCTCCTTCTCGCTGACGCGGCTCATCTGCTGGTGTGCCTTCTGCAAGTCGCCGAGAAGATACTGAACATGATGTCCCACCTCGTGCGCTATGACGTAGGCGTATGCAAAGTCGCCGTCGGCTCCGAGCGTCTTCTTCATGGTAGAGAAGAATGACAGGTCGATATATACAGTCTGGTCGGCAGAGCAGTAGAACGGACCTGTTGAAGAGGTAGCGTTTCCGCATCCGCTCTCTACGGCGTTGGTAAACAGAACCATCTTTGGAGCCTGATAAGTCTTGCCCATCTTCTTGAACTCCTCGGTCCAGATATCCTCGGTCGATGCCAGAATCTGCTTTGAGAACTTGGCAAGTTCCTCCTCCTCGGCAGTAGGCTGATAATTCTGTTCAGTAGTCTGCCCGCCGCTCAGCGCGCCGCTTTGCGAAAGGTTCTGAAATACAGTCGAAAGGTCACCGCCCGACAGCAGGGTTATTACAACGATGGCAATAATTCCGCCAATTCCTGCCAGTCCAGCCTTTGCGCCGCCCTTGCCGCGGCGGTCGTCAACGTTGTCGCTTTCGCGTCTTCCGTTTAGTCTCATAGATATATGCTTTTATCAGTTTAAATTTATTGTTGAATTTTGCTGACAAAGATAGTCAAAAATAATTTTGTCTTTACTCTCTTATGTCGTATATTTGTCGAAAATTCAGAAAACTCGTGTGATATGGAACAGCTAAAGACATTGCCAATTGGTTTGCAGGACTTTGAAAGTCTTCGTAAAAGTGGATATCTTTATGTTGATAAGACAGAACTTATATACAACTTGATAGCGGGCGGAAAATATTATTTTCTGTCTCGTCCGCGTCGTTTTGGCAAGTCGTTGCTGATGTCTACCATTCATGCGGTTTTTGACGGAAAGCGCGAGTTGTTCGAAGGGCTTGCCATTGCCGACAAGCCCGATATAGACTGGGCAAAGCATCCTGTGCTGCATCTGGATTTGAATACAAACAGATACGATTCAAAGGAAGTGCTTGACAAGAAACTTGACAATTCCCTCTCGGAGTGGGAGCAAGAGTTTGATTGTGCAAGAAAAGACCTTCCTCTTGGAATGAGATTTGAGAACGTCATTCAACGTGCATACGACAAGACCGGCCGTGGTGTTGTAATCCTTGTAGACGAATATGACAAGCCGATGCTTCAGGCCATAGGCAATGAAGAACTGCAAGATGAGTTCCGCAGCACTCTCAAAGGATTCTATGGCGCTTTGAAGAGCAAGGATGGCTGCATCCGTTTCGCGCTTCTGACAGGCGTAACGAAGTTTGGCAAGGTGAGCGTTTTCAGCGACCTCAATAATCTGAAAGACATATCGATGGACAGGCGATATGTTGAGATGTGCGGTCTGACGGAAACCGAGATAAAGACAACGCTTGCCAAGCATGTTGAGCGTCTTGCCGACACCTGCGGAATGACATACGACGAGGCTTTGGCAAATATGAAACGGATGTACGACGGATATCATTTTCGCGAGAATTCTACCGGAATGTATAATCCGTTTAGCGTGCTTAATGCGCTTGATTCTATGGATTTCGGCAGCTACTGGTTCGAGACAGGCACGCCGACTTATCTCGTTGAACTTCTCCAGCGCGACGACTATAATCTTGAGGCGATGGCAAACGCCAAGGCCGATGCCGACACACTAAACAGCATCGATTCAACATCCAAAGACCCGATACCTGTCATCTATCAGAGCGGTTATCTAACCATAAAGGACTACGACCCGGAGTTTGGCGAATATACGCTCGGCTTCCCTAACGAGGAAGTGAATATCGGCTTCACCAAGTTCCTTCTGCCGTGGTACATATCGAAAGAGCGGAGCAAGTCGGCCTTCGACCTGAAGAATTTTGTGCTTGACCTCCGCGCCGGCAATACCGAGCAGTTCGTAAAGCGTCTCCGTGCGCTCTTTGCCGACACTCCATACATGCTCATCAAGGATTTGGAGAATCATTATCAGAACGTAATCTGGATAGTAAGCAAGCTTGCCGGCCAGTATGTTCAGGCTGAATATATGACAAGCGAGGGACGTATTGACCTCGTGCTCCAGACTCCGAAGTTCTGCTACGTCATGGAATTCAAACTCGATGGCACGGCCGAGGAAGCACTTGCGCAGATTGAAGACAAGCATTACACCCTTCCTTTCGAGCTTAACGGTCAGAAGATAATCCGCATAGGAATGAACTTCAGCAAGGAAACACGCAACATCGAAAATGTGGCGATTGGCTGATATTCGATATTTTGAAAAAGCAAAGCATCGGCAGGCAGGCCCCATTGTCGTGCGCAACTGCAACATCGAGAGATGAATTGTTAAAAAGAACGTCATGCCGCCATCTTTAAAACGGCTGTACATCGTACAAAAAAACGTACATATTACTTGTTGTTAAGTTAATTATGCTTATTTTTGCAAAATAGGTAAATTCTTTAAGTTGATGAAAATAAATATTTTTAAGGTTGTGCTGGCTGTGATTATTGGCTTTTGCCAGATTATGCCGATAAGTGCGCAGACAAAGGCACAGTTGTACAAGCAGTTCGGTTCGCCGTCGGGCGAGTCGTTGCCGTGGTGCTTCTGGTACTGGATGTACGGAGCGGTGAGCGAGGAGGGGATAACTGCCGATATAGAGGCAATGAAGCAAGCCGGACTTGGTGGATGCTATCTTATGCCAATCTACGGCACCGACCGTCGTCCCGAATATGAGGGCAGGGCACAACAACTGTCGGATGAGTGGTGGAAGATGATTGGGCACAGCGTTGCCGAGGCAGACAGAAACGGACTACAGCTCGGCATTCATGTAAGCGACGGATTCGCCCTTGCCGGCGGCCCGTGGATAAAGCCCGAGGAGAGTATGCAGAAGATTGTATCGGCCGACACTATTGTTAGTCGTGGCAAGAAAGCCATAAAGCAAGTAAGACTGCCTAAGCCAGAGAGCTACAAAGGATATTACGAAGATATAAAGGTTCTTGCCGTTCCTGTTATTAAGACTGGAGTGTCCGACACCATGCCGTGCCAAAAGACATACTCGGCAGGCGTAACGCTTAACAACGGAACATTCCGTGCCACCGGAAGTTGCTATATACAACTCGAATACGAAAAGGCATTTACGGTGCGCAGCGTAGAAATAACGCCATCGGTACGCAACATGCAGTCGCTAAGAATGACGATGCTTGCAAGCAACGACGGCGAAACATTCACCAAGGTAAAGGAGTTCGTACCGCCACGCAGCGGATGGCAGGACTCCGACTTCAACTACACCTTTGCCGTGCCCGAGACAACGGCGCGCTACTTCCGCTTTACATGGGCTCCCGAAGGAACCGAGCCGGGAAGCGAGAGCCTCGATGCCGCCAAGTGGAAGCCAAACCTTAAGCTGAAGAACATTGTGCTTCATCGTAGGGCGAGCATAGACCAATGGCAGGGCAAGAGCGGACTTGTGTGGCGAATAGATGCCGACAAATCTGCCAAGCCATCGCTCTTTGTAAAGACAAAAGACATTATCGACCTTACCGCGAGCCTCTCGGCAGACGGAACGCTGAATAATCCGTCTCTGCCCGAAGGCTGCTGGCGAATAATCCGCATAGGTCACACATCAACCGGACACGAGAATGCCACGGCAGGCGGCGGAAGAGGTCTGGAATGTGATAAGTTCAGCACATCGGCAGTAAAAAAGCAGATTGACGGATGGTTCGGCGCAATATACAACCATGTTGACAAAGCCGTGGCGCGCCGCGTAATAACCCGAATGCACGTTGACAGCTGGGAGTGCGGCTCGCAGAACTGGAGCAGCAACTTTGCCGATGAGTTCAAGGCAAGAAGAGGATACGACCTTATGCCTTATCTGCCCGTTATGACAGGCGTGCCGGTAGAGAGCCATGAGAAGAGCGAGCAGGTGCTGCGCGATGTGCGCAAGACGATAAGCGAACTCATCGTAGATGTGTTCTTCAAGACGGCAAAAGCCGAGGCTGAGAGATACAACTGCGAGCTGAGCACCGAGTGCGTTGCTCCGACGATGATGAGCGACGGACTTCTGCATTACTCTGTAAGCGACAGACCGATGGGCGAGTTCTGGCTTCAGAGTCCTACGCACGACAAGCCAAACGATATGCTCGATGCCATAAGCGGAGCGCACATCTACGGAAAGAACATCGTGCAGGCAGAGGGCTTTACGCAGCTTCGCGGACATTGGGACGAGACTCCGGCAACGGTCAAGTCGCTGCTCGATTGCAACTTCTCGCTCGGCATAAACAAGCTGTTCTACCACGTTTATACGCACAATCCGTGGCTCGACCGCAAGCCGGGAATGACGCTCGACGGCATTGGCTTCTACTTTCAGCGCGACAACACATGGTGGACTCTCGGCGCGCCTGCCTTGAGCCTCTATGCCGCACGATGCCAGACGTTGCTTCAGTACGGAATGCCTGTGGCAGATATTGCCGTCTACACAGGCGATGAACTCCCGTCGCGCGCCGTCCTCCCCGAGAAACTCATAACCCTTCTGCCGGGACTTTACGGCAAGGAGAAAGTCGAGGCAGAGAAGGCACGAATGAAGAACGAAGGTCAGCCGATGGACAAGGTGAACGGCGTGGGCTTTGCCAAGAACATAAACCGTGCCGAACTGTGGTGGGGCGCGCTTCACGGCTATCAGTACGACTCGATGAATCCTGATGTACTGTACAATCATGCCAAGGCAGAAGACGGCAGACTCAGACTTGCATCGGGTGCAGAATACGCAACTCTGGTCGTTGATAAATCGAACATCTCGGAAGAGACTGCGAAGAAGATTGAAGAACTGAAGAAAAACGGCTGCAACGTGATAGACTACACTCTGAACGACGGCGAGTTGAAGAACGTGCAGCCCGACGTGATTGCACCCGACAGTATGGTGTGGACACATCGCAAGGGCGAGGAGATGGACATCTATTTTGTGGCAAGCATTTCGGGCAGAAAGCGCGATGTTGAACTCAGCTTCCGCCAGACCGACCGCGTGGTTGAACTCTGGAATCCGATGACGGGTAAGACGCGCAACGACTTCGCCACAGAATGCAAAGACGGCAGAACAGTCGTAAGACTCGCACTTCAGTCGGCAGAATCGCTCTTCGTCGTGTTCGGACAGTCGGGCAGAAATGCTGAGACATCAGCCGAGCCGATGGTTCAGACCGAGCCGGCAGTCTTCGCATCAGAAGGCAGTCTGAAATTCAGCAGTCTGCCATCAACGACAATCAGCGGCAGCGCGAAGGACGTGTTCTTCGACTGGTCGGCATCATCCGACGAGAAGATAAAATATTACTCTGGCACAGCCGAATATCAGCTTAAAATAAAGCGACCAAAGACGGCTAAGGGCGCGAGAGTCTATCTCGTACTCGACAATCTTCGCGATGTGGCATCGGTAAAGGTGAACAACGCCGATTGCGGAACTCTGTGGTTCGCGCCTTGCAAGGTAGATGTGACCGATGCTCTGCAAAATGCCAAGGGAAAGACCGTCGATGTGCAGATTATCGTTCAGAACACATGGAACAATGCCATAAAGGGCGCGAGCGTTGGCAAAGCACATTTCGACGGCATCTGGACAAATGCCAACTACCGCAGCAATCCGTTCGAGCTCATTCCTGCCGGACTGATAGGCGGCATACAATGGGAAGTGCAGCGATGAGGCTGCCTTCTCTAACCGAAAAAAGTAAAAACTATAACTAAATGATATAAATGAAGAAACTTATTTTCACACTTTTCAGCGCGTTGTGCCTGAGTGCAAGCGCAACAGTCAAGCTGCCGGCTTTGTTCTGCGACAACATGGTGCTTCAGCAGCAGTCGGACGTTAACATCTGGGGAACAGCCGATGCTGGCAAAACCGTAACGATTACGGCAAGTTGGGACAAGAAGGCTAAATTCTCGGCAAAGGCGGGAAACGACGGCAAATGGAAGATTGCCGTAAAGACTCCGCAGGCCGGAGGACCATATTCTGTAACCATTTCCGACGGACAGAGCGTAACACTCAACAACGTGCTTGTGGGCGAGGTGTGGCTTTGCGCCGGACAGAGCAACATGGAGATGCCGATGAAAGGCTTCAAATGTCAGCCGGTTGAGAACGGCAATCGTGACGCGGTTCTCAGCACCAATCCAAATATGCGACTGTTTACAGTAAAGCGTTCATCATCGCTCACTCCGAAAGATGATGTTGTAGGCTCGTGGCTCATGGCAAATGCCGAGAGCGTGCGCGAGTTCAGCGCAACGGCATTCTACTTTGGACGGATGTTGCAAATGGTAAAGCCCGATGTTCCTGTAGGACTCATCGTTACGGCATGGGGCGGCTCGGCTTGCGAGGCTTGGATGGACGAGAAGATGCTCGCCGATTTTCCTGCGGCTCAGATTCCGCGCACACAAGAGGACATAAAGTCGAAAAACCGCACTCCAACTGTTCTATACAACGGAATGTTGCACCCTGTCATCGGCTACGGAATACGCGGCGCGATATGGTATCAGGGCGAGGACAACTGGAATCGTGCCGAGACATACAGCGACATGATGGCATCGATGGTTAGCGGATGGCGCGCGCAATGGGGCATAGGCGATTTTCCGTTCTACTATTGCCAGATAGCACCTTACGACTATTCGATAATTACCGAGAAAGGTCAGCCGATATACAACACCGCATATCTTCGTGAGCAGCAAGTTTTGGCTTTGCAGAAGATAAGCAACAGCGGAATGGCTTGCCTTATGGATGCCGGACTCGAGAAGGGCATCCATCCCGAGAAGAAGCAACTTGCCGGCGAACGCTTGGCATATCAGGCTCTCAGCAAGACTTACGGCATGAAGGGCGTGGCTTGCGAGTCGCCAACCTTCAAGCAGATGACGATAAAGAACGATACCGTAGACATCGTTTTCAACAACTGCGGAATGTGGCCTTACATCAAGGGCGGCGAGAGCCAGAACTTCGAGGTGGCAGGCGAGGACGGCGTTTTCCATCCAGCCAAGGCTTGGGGCGTGCGCAGTCACATTTTGGTCAAGAGCGACGCGGTTAAGAAGCCTGTAAACGTCCGCTACGCCTTCAAGAACTGGGCAGAGGGCGATGTGTTCTGCGAGGGCATTCCGTTCACATCGTTCAGAACAGACAACTACAAAGACCCACTCACCAAAAAGCAGTAGTCCAATCTTATGCGATTCTTAGTTTTCCTGATATTTGCAGTCCGCGGAATAGGCTGGAGCAACGCTCAGAAACCCTTCGTTCCGGCCGACTACATTTGGACATCGCCCAGCCGCAACTCATCCGAGAGTATGCCATGCGGAGGCGGCGACATCGGTCTGAACATTTGGACTGAGAACGGCGACATCATGCTCTACTTGGCTAAGAGCGGCACGTTCGACGAGGCCAACACGCTTCTGAAGATGGGACGAATCCGCCTGCATTTCAACAATTACAAACTTGATGAAAGCGAAAACTTCAGGCAGATTCTGAAAACCTACGACGGCTACGTGCTCATTACATCAGGCTCGCTTAGAGTAAAGATTTGGGTCGATGCCCTGAACAGCCATGCCGTAAGTGTTGAGGCTTCGGACAAGAAGGACATCGATGCCACCCTGACTTACGAAAACTGGCGATACAGGGATTTGGAGATAAGAAAAGGCGAGGGACATCAGGGCAGTTACAAGTGGGTGATGAACAAGCAGGCACACACGTTTGCCGACAGCATTGGTCTGAAAGGCAAAAACCGGCTCGAAGTGCATCATCGCAACCGCCAGCAGACGGTTTTCGACACATCCGTATCGCTTCAGAAACTCGACGGCTCTAAGGCGAATCTTGCAAATCCGGTTGGCGGAAATGTGAGTTCTGCCATCGTCCTTCTCGATGGGATGAACTTCACGGGCGAGACTGCCGACGGCACATATCAAGGCACTCCGTTCCGCGGATGGAAGGCGCGCTCGATTGCAGGAAAGAAATCTGTTGCAGCTCGAATTTGGCTTTCTGCCGGGAGCGAGAAGAACGACGTTCCTGCGAAAACAGACCATCGCAAGGCATTCGACAATACCGTGAAATGGTGGCATGCCTTCTGGCAGCGCAGTTACATCGACATTCAGGGCGACGGGGCGAATCTTTCGCGCAACTACGCGCTGTTCCGCTATATGCTTGGCTGCAATTCTGACTCAAAATGGCCTACAAAATTCAACGGCGGATTGTTTACTTTCGACCCCGCCTTGGTAACGGACAAATATCCTTTCAGTCCCGATTTCAGACTTTGGGGCGGAGGTACATTCACGGCTCAGAACCAGCGACTTGTCTACTGGCCTATGTTGAAGAACGGCGACTTCGACCTTCTGAAACCACAGCTCGATACATACTTGTATATGTATCAGAATGCCAAGGAACGATGCAAGGCTTACTGGAATCATCCCGGCGCGTGCTTTGCCGAGCAGATTGAGAACTACGGACTGCCGAATCCTGCCGAGTACGGATTCAAGCATCCGCAGTCGCTCGATGCCGGAGTTGAGTTCAACGCGTGGCTCGAATATGAGTGGGACACGGTTCTGGAATTCGTTTCGATGGCTCTCGAGGCTAACAGATATTCGAACATTGATATAAGCAAGTACGAGGATTGGATGGTCGATGCCGTGCGCTTCTTCGACGAGCATTACCGTTATCTCGCCCTCAGCCGTGGCAGAAAGGAACTCAATGCCGACGGAAAAATCATAATCTTTCCAGGCAGCGGATGCGAGACATACAAGATGGCATATAATCCTTCGAGCACGGTTGCCGGTCTTCGCACGGTTTCTTCGCAACTTGTTGAATATTTCAGAAAGAAATACGGCGATGCCGACAATCCGATGGAAGGACTCACCGCCGACGAGCGCACGAAGGTGCTGAAAAAGTTGCCTGCACGACTCGAAGGCGCGGATTTAGTCAGATATTTCAAAGGCTTGCTGAGCCGACTGCCAGACATTCCTTATCGCGAGATTGACGGCAAGAAGACTATCGCGCCAGCCGTTGTATGGGAGCGTGTGCAGAATGTTGAGACACCGCAGCTCTATCCCGTCTTTCCGTGGAGGGTTTATGGCATTGGATGTTCCGACGACAGTCTTTCCGTGGCTCTTAACACATACAAACTCGACCCTGATGCTCTGAAGTTCAGAACGTCGAAAGGGTGGAAGCAGGATGCAATCTGGGCGGCTTGCCTCGGTTTGACCGATGAGGCAAAGCAACTTGTAACCGAAAAACTATCCGACGGGCCGTACCGATTCCCAGCCTTCTGGGGACCGGGCTACGACTGGAGTCCCGACCACAACTGGGGCGGCAGCGGAATGATTGCCCTTCAGGAGATGCTCGTTCAGGAGCGTGGCGGAAAAATAATCCTCTTCCCGTCGTGCCCGCCAGAGTGGAACGTGCGCTTCAAGATGCATCTTTCGGGCAACACGGTTGTCGAGGCATCGCTCAAAGACGGCAAGGCTGAATATTCCGTCAGCCCTAAAAACCGCGAAAACGACGTAATTTTACTAACTCGCTGATTGTTCGCGTGGCAATTAGCGTAAAACAATAATAATGAAGAAGTTATTTCTGATTTCATTGTTCTGCGTATCGAACTACGCTTTCGGTATACAGAACTGTATAATTTCCGACTCCGTACACTCTGTAGAGCTCGAAGGCAGAGAGCCTTCGGCATATTCGGCTGCAACATCGGTGGCTGGATTCTATCCGATAGCCAACTCGGGCAGAGTGGTTATGAATTTCAACCACGGATGGCGATTTTTCCGAGGCGATGCCAGCGGAGCCGAGTCGGCATCTTTTAACGACAAAGACTGGGAGATTGTAAGCACTCCACATTCGGTTGAGCTTGAGCCTGCCGAGGCGAGCGGTTGCCGAAACTATCAGGGTGTGGCTTGGTATCGCAAGCATTTCACCCTTCCGAATGAGATGAAAGACAAGCAGGCTACGGTCTACTTCGAGGGCGCGATGGGCAAGCAATGGGTCTATGTCGATGGCAAACTCGCCGCAGAGCATCTTGGCGGATATCTTCCTTTTGTGGTCAACCTTTCGAAGTTTGGCGTGAAGCCGGGCGACAAGTGCGTTATTGCCGTAAAGGTTGATAATTCCGACGACAAATCATTCCCTCCCGGAAAACGCCAGTACACGCTCGACTTCTCTTATCACGGCGGAATATACCGCGATGTATGGCTCATTGGTCGCAGCGCATCGCACATAACCGATGTAATCGAGGCTGGCAAGGTTGCCGGCGGAGGCGTATTCATTCATTACAGCGAGATTTCTGAGAAGAACGCCGTGATGGTTGTCAATACCGATGTAGAGAACAGCGGCACGAAGCCGAACAGCGTGACGGTTGAAAATACGATAATCTCTCCTTCGGGAAAGGTGGTGAAGAAACTCCGCAGCAGCGTCAAACTCCTTGCAGGCAAGAGCGCGACCGTCGTTCAGCAGCTCGCTATTGCCAAGCCGCAGTTGTGGAGTTGCGAGAGTTCGCTTCTTTACAGGGTCGAGACTCGTATTCTTAACGGAAAGCAATGCATTGATGGCGGAATGACACGCACCGGAATCCGTCGCATCGAGTTCCGCGGAAAGGACGGCTTGTGGATTAACGGCAAACGCTCAACACAACTCGTCGGAGCAAACCGACATCAGGATTTTGCTTATGTCGGAAATGCTCTGCCTAACTCACAGCAATGGCGCGATGCCAAACGATTGCGCGATGCCGGATGTCGCATTATACGCGTGGCTCACTATCCGCAAGACCCAAGTTTCATGGATGCCTGCGACGAACTTGGTTTGTTCGTCATCGTGGCAACTCCGGGCTGGCAGTATTGGAACAAGAAACCCGAATTTGCCCAGAGAGTGCATCAGAACACGCGCGAGATTATCCGCCGCGACCGCAATCATCCTTCGGTAATCCTTTGGGAACCAATTCTTAACGAAACTCAGTATCCCGAAGATTTTGCTCTTCAGGCTCTTCAGATAACTAAGGACGAATATCCGTATTTCAATCGTCCCGGAGCGGCTGCCGATGTGCAGAGCAAGGGCGTACGTGCCAACTATGACGTGGTTTACGGATGGCCGGGTGATGACGAGAAGGCAGATGCGCCTGAACAATGTATCTTTACTCGCGAGTTTGGCGAGAATGTGGACGACTGGTATGCGCACAACAACGACAATCGTGCCAGCCGCAGTTGGGGCGAGCGTCCGATGCTGGTGCAGAGCCAGAGTCTGGCAAAGACTTACGACGGACTCTACCGTACCACAGGCAAGTTCATCGGCGGAGCACAATGGCATCCGTTCGACCATCAGCGTGGTTATCATCCCGACCCTTATTGGGGCGGAATCTACGATGCCTTCCGTCAGAAAAAAACGGCTTACTATATGTTCCGCAGTCAGTCGCCGGCAACATGGCACAGCGATGTCGTTTCGTCAGGTCCGATGGTCTACATAGCCCACAACATGACTCAGTTCAGCGATGCCGATGTTGTTGTTTACAGCAACTGCGATAGCGTCCGCCTCACAGCCTACGACGGCGCGCACGTCTACACTCTTCCTGTCGAGCACAAAGACGGACACATGCTCAACGCGCCAGTCGTTTTCAAGAATGTGTGGGATTTTTGGGAGGCTCGCGGATACAGTTACAACAAAAAGGCATGGCAGAAGGTTAAACTTGTAGCCGAGGGCATCATAGGCGGAAAGGTTGTGTGTCGCGAAGAACGAATGCCGAGCCGCCGAAGCACCAAACTTCGTCTATATGCCGATTATAACGGTCATGCGCTCGTTGCCGACGGCAGCGACTTCATTGTAGTGGTTGCCGAGGTTACCGACGATCTCGGTCATGTACGCCGTCTGGCAAAAGAGAACATCGTGTTCACAGTCGAGGGCGAAGGTTCGATTATCGGCGACGAGAGTATCTGTGCCAATCCGCGTGCCGTAGAGTACGGTAGCGCGCCGATTCTTGTACGTTCAACCCGAAAGGCTGGCAAGATAAAAGTGTCGGCTCGCGTTCAGTTCGAGGGCACTCACGCGCCAACATCGACAAACATCGAGTTCGAGAGCATCCCTTCTGCATCTGACTTCTGCGATTCTGACGATGCGGCGGTAGTCGGTTCTGCTTCTGTAGCAAAGAAATCTTCTGCATCCGGAACATCTCCGCAAAACAAACTCACCGAAGAAGAGAAACAAAAACTTCTTGATGAGGTCGAAAAGCAGCAGAGCGAGTTCGGAATTCAGAAATAAATGAAAAAATCCGCTTGGGTAGTTTGCTTATCCAAGCGGATTTTTTTATTGTTTGTTTTATCTTTTTGGGCATCCTGAATCAAAACTATAAGGTATAAGATGGAATTTTATTGGCAGGTAAATCAACTCGTCTATCGAACGCTTGACATTGTTTGTAGCATTTAGTGGAAAAACTGCTATAATCGAATGTGGTGCAATATTTAAATTGCAACAAGAACTTTTACCTTTGGTGTAATCTAACCATTTATATATAAAATCTTCGGTTAGATATCCATCTTTGTTTATTACAGAATAATCGTCTTTCTCAACATCATAATACAACGTACAGACCATAAGGTCATTAGATTTAAAAAGTCTCTTATTATTGGAAATAGTATAATCTAATAATAAGTCAAATCCTTTATATCTTATGTTGTAGTTTGCAAGTGTTCTTTTCTTGATGTTTTCAGCAAATGATAGATTATCCTCAATGAACCTTGTGATTTTTCGTTCCAACTTTTTGGGAGTAATGAATGATTTATAGTATATCAAAATAACGGAAAGTGGAAATATGGTAAATGGTGTCATTGGTGCAAAAATCACCTTGTCCCATTTTGGGCTATCTGAAGATATTTCTTCAATTGTTCCAAAAACGAAAATAAAAATGCTGCAAAATAGGCACATCAGAAAAAGTGCAAAAATAGGAAACTTGAGCCATTGCCATATTGAACTAAATATAAATAGGTTTCCTATTTTCTCGCTTTCTTTAATGTATTTCCAAAGCGACATTTTATCTGGTTGAATTACGTTCAATGTGTATAGATTCATTATAACATCAAATTTTAATGCAAAAATAATGAAAAAACATTATGCATAAAGCCTATCTCTATGTTTTCTCTTTGTGTTCGAATGTAAAATAATATGTCGAAAATATAAAGTTGGCGTGTTGTGTTTAAGAAAAAATGATAACTTTGCGCAGACACAAATTATTGAAATCCTGTAAACTAAGACACATGAAAAAACTTTTTCTACTCATCATTACCTTTGTTTGTGCCACCTTTGTCAACCCCGAAATCGCATCGGCGCAAAACATCGGTAATAGTGCAAGTTCCGTGCTGAAGTACGACAAGCCGGCGCGCGTTTTCGAAGAGGCAATGCCGTTGGGCAACGGTTTTATCGGAGTGATGGACTACGGCGGTGTGGACGACTGGCGGCTCGGACTGAACGAGACTACTCTCTGGACTGGCGGTCCTACCAATACGAACCCAACGCCCGATGCGTTCGGACATCTGGCAAAGGTACGCGAACTTCTTTTTGCCGAGGAGTGGGATAGTGCGCGTCGCGAACTCATGAACATTCAAGGACCAGATGCCCAGACTTATGCACCGATGGGCGATATTCACATCCGCCACATTCGGCAAGGTAAGATTGTTAATCACGGTACGGGCGAGATAGGCGGCGCGTGGAGCGGAAAGGTTTCGAACTATTATCGTGCCTTGGACTTAGGTATGGCTCTGTCGGGGCAGAGTTACACCGTCGACGATTCGGTTAATATCGATAGACTTGCTTTCACCTCGTTCCACAAAAATGCGCTGGTCATTGTGCTCCATTCCGACAAAAAAGGGATGCTCAACATTCAGGTTGCGCCCGAAGCGCCTTATCAGAGTGCCGTCGTTACTTCCGAAGGGACTGATGCCTGCGCACTCTCTGCCCAGATACCTTATATTATTGAACGTTCAGATTACGCTCCGCTTCATAAAGGACCGAACGGCGAGAACGGAATGCGCTTCAGATTCATGATAAAGGTTGCCGATACCGACGGAAAAGTTTCGACCTCGCCTTTCTTAAATGTAACCGATGCCACTCATATTGTGATGTTAGTCACGGCGGCTACGAGTTTCAACGGATACGACAAACGCCCCGACATCGACGGAAAGGACGAGAAAGCCGAAGTCCTTCGTCTGATGAACGAAGCCATCTTGTCGGCTGGCTCGGAAAAAGGCCGAAATTTTCTGAAAAAACTGATAAAACCGCACATTGACGATTTTCAGTCTGTTTACGACAGGGTGCATCTGAATATTGCCGGGGCAGAAGATAACACAGACAAACCAACCGATGTCCGCTTGGCAGAATACAAGAAGGGTGCGGACGATAAGGCTCTCGAGCAACTCTATTTCAACTACGGCAGATACTTGCTCATCTCCTCGTCGCGCGAAGGCGGTCAGGCAGCCAATCTGCAAGGCATCTGGAACAAAGACCTCTGGCCGGCGTGGGGAAGCGAGTACACAACCAACATCAATCTCGAGATGAACTACTGGCCAGCCGAGCCTCTCGGCATGAGCGAGACAACCGAGCCGCTCATCCAGTTCATAAAGCGTTCGGCGGTTACGGGAGCCGAGATTGCCAAGAATTTCTTTCATCTCGGCGGATGGGTTATGCATCATAACAGCGACATCTGGTCGCTCGCCAACCCTGTGGGCAAACGTGAGGGCGACCCTATGTGGGCAAACTGGAGTATGGGCTCGGCGTGGCTCTCGCAGCATCTTTACGAGCATTACCGTTTCACGATGGATAAGGATTATCTCAGAAACACCGCCTATCCGCTTATGAAGGGTGCGGCTGAGTTCATAAAAGGCTGGCTCATCGAGAAAGATGGACATCTTGTAACCGCGCCTTCAACCTCGCCCGAGAATGCCTATATCGACGAGAACGGAAAGAAAGGCGTGGTAACCATTGCTTCGACAATGGATATGGAGATAATCTGGGATTTGCTCACGAACCTTATCGAGGCGTCGCAAGTGCTTTGCACCGACGAGCAGTTGCGGGCCGAATGGATTGCCATGCGCGGAAAACTCATGCCTTTGCGCATTGGCAAGGATGGCAACCTTATAGAATGGTATAAGGACTGGAGAGACGAAGATCCGCAGCATCGCCATGTGTCGCATCTGTTCGGGTTGTATCCCGGACGACAGATTTCGCCGACACAGACTCCCGATATTGCCGATGCTTGCCGCAGAACGCTCGAAGTTCGCGGCGACGGCGGAACAGGCTGGAGCAAAGCATGGAAGATAAACTTCTGGGCACGTCTGCTCGATGGTAACCATGCCTACAAGATGTATCGCGAGTTGCTCACACATTCAACCCTCAACAATCTTTTCGACAATCATCCGCCATTCCAGATTGACGGCAACTTCGGAAGCATAGCCGGCATTGCCGAAATGCTTCTGCAAAGTCAGAACGACGAACTGCATCTTCTTCCTGCTCTTCCCGACAGTTGGAAGGACGGAAGCATTTCAGGTCTGCGCGGTCGCGGAGCGTTCATCGTAGACATTTCTTGGAACGATGGAAAGTTAAGTTCCGCATCGGTTACGAGTTGCAACGGAGGTGTATGCAAAATCCGTACATCTAACCGTATAAAAATAAGAGGAGCATCTGCAAAAGAAAGAATCGAAAATAATGCGTATAAATATACATTTAACACAAAGAAAGGTGCTACTTATGAAATAAAAGCAAAGTAATATAACTTAATTATATTCAATATTTTAGTGTGCTGTTTTCGATATTACGAAAAATTAGTTCAAAAAACTTGCAAAAAAAGTGAATATTATGAATGTATATTCAAAATATTATTACTAATTTTGCAGCAATTTTAGAATAAATATACAATGAGAAATAAAAATAGTCGTTTGGATGCTATCAAGATTATAATTTCTTGCAAGGAAATTGGTAGTCAGGAAGAACTGTTGCAGGCTCTTCGCGCCGAGGGTTATCAGCTAACGCAGGCAACTCTGTCGCGCGACTTGAAGCAGTTAAAGGTTGCAAAGGCTGCAAGCATGAACGGAAACTATGTTTATGTGCTGCCAAACAATACGATGTACAAGCGTAACGTCGACAACATCAACGTAACTGACGTTATGAAGCAGCGTGCCAACGGCTTTATCTCAATAAATTTTTCGGGCAATATCGCCGTTATCAAAACACGTCCGGGCTACGCAAGCAGTCTGGCATACGATATTGACGACCGCAACTATCACGAAATTATAGGTACAATCGCAGGCGACGACACAATTCTACTCGTCATTCGCGAAGGCTTCACTCCGGGTGCGGTGGTGAGGGCCCTCAGAGACATTCTGCCAAACCTGCAAGCATAGATAATAAAAATATTCGAATATAATAAAAATGGACCGTAAGATAGATATTATGGTTGCCGATGCTTCTCACGAGAAGTATGTTGACACTATTCTTGAAACAATACGAGTAGCCGCAAAGAAGCGTGGAACAGGTATTGCTGAGCGTACGCACGAGTACGTCGCTATTAAGATGAAGGAAGGAAAGGCTGTTATCGCGCTCGATGGCGATAAGTTTGCCGGATTCAGCTACATCGAAACTTGGGGTAACAAAAGTTATGTCACAACTTCGGGACTCATCGTACATCCCGATTATCAGGGCTTGGGCATTGCAAAACGCATAAAAGACCACACCTTTACGCTGGCACGCCTGCGTTGGCCTGATGCCAAGATATTCTCCCTTACAAGCGGAGCAGCCGTAATGAAGATGAACACAGCATTGGGATACGTTCCCGTAACATTTGCGCAGTTAACCGACGATGATTCGTTCTGGCACGGCTGCGAGGGCTGCTGCAATCACGATGTGCTTATGCGCACCGGACGCAAGTATTGCATCTGTACCGGAATGTTGTACGACCCAGAGCTGCACAAGGGTGAACCTACGCCTATCACATTGCCCGACGATGTGATGAAGAGAATAGGATTACAAAAAGACTAAAAAAATAACAGAGATATGGAAGCAAAGAAGAAAGTTGTTGTTGCATTCAGTGGAGGTCTTGACACCTCATATACTGTAATGTATCTTGCAAAGGAAAAGGGTTACGAAGTTTATGCTGCATGTGCCAACACAGGCGGCTTCAGCCCAGAGCAGTTGAAAGCAAACGAGGAGAACGCATACAAACTTGGAGCAAAGGAGTATGTAACCCTCGATGTTACTAAGGAATACTACGAGAAGAGTCTTAAATACATGGTCTACGGAAACGTTCTCCGTAACAACTGTTACCCTATCTCTGTAAGCTCTGAACGTATTTTTCAGGCTCTTGCCATTGCGCGCTACGCTCGCGAGATAGGCGCAGATGCCATCGCTCACGGCTCAACAGGAGCAGGAAACGACCAGATTCGTTTCGACATGACATTCCTCGTAATGGCTCCGGGAGTCGAAATCATCACTCTTACACGCGACGGCAACCTAAGCCGTCAGGAAGAGGTCGACTATCTTAACAAGAACGGCTATTTTGCCGATTTCACAAAGCTGAAGTATTCTTACAACGTTGGAATCTGGGGCACATCAATCTGCGGCGGCGAGATTCTCGACAGCAAGCAGGGATTGCCAGAATCAGCATATTTGAAGCACGTTACAAAAGAAGGTCCTGAAATCTTGAAGCTCGGCTTTGAGAAGGGCGAACTTTCATCAGTAAACGGCGTTAAGTACGACGACAAAATCAAGGCTATTCAGGCAGTAGAAGAGATTGGCGCTGCATACGGCATCGGTCGCGACTGTCATGTAGGCGATACAATCATCGGCATCAAGGGACGTGTGGGCTTCGAGGCTGCCGCTCCAATGCTTATCATCGGCGCACACCGCTTCCTTGAGAAGTACACTCTGTCAAAGTGGCAGCAGTATTGGAAGGATCAGGTTGCAAACTGGTACGGAATGTTCTTACACGAGAGCCAGTATCTTGAGCCTGTTATGCCAGATATCGAGGCTATGCTTACAAGTAGCCAGAGAAACGTTACCGGAGAAGTAACTCTCGAACTTCGTCCTCTCGGATTCCAGACAGTTGGCGTTGACTCACCAAACGACCTTGTGAAGAACAAACTTGGCGAGTATGGCGAGACTGCAAAGGCTTGGAGTTCAGAAGATGCCAAGGGATTCATTAAGGTAAGCTCAACAGCATTGCGCGCTTACTATTTGGCTCATCCAAACGAAGAGAGATAATGGTAAACGTTGGAATTTTAGGTGCTGCCGGCTATACGGGCGGAGAACTCATCCGCCTTCTGCTTAACCATCCTTTCGTAAACATTGTGTTTGCCAACAGCGAGTCGAACGCAGGCAACAAGATTACCGATGTTCACGGCGGTTTGATAGGCGAGACCGATATGGAATTTACGGCCGAAATGCCTTTCGACGAGGTTGATGTGGTTTTCTTCTGTTTCGGTCATGGCAAGAGCGAGGCTTTCCTGAAGGAACACACCATTCCCGAGGATGTTAAGATTATCGACCTCGCTCAGGATTTCCGCATAGCCGCTCCAACGCACGATTATGTCTACGGTCTGCCCGAGATACACAAAGGCTTGATAAGCAGTTGCAAGCATCTTGCCAATCCGGGCTGTTTTGCAACTTGTATTCAGTTGGGACTGCTTCCGCTTGCCAAGGCTGGCTTGCTAAAGCACGATGTTGCGGTTAATGCCATCACAGGCTCTACCGGAGCAGGACAGAAGCCAAGCGCAACAACGCACTTCTCATGGCGAACAGATAATATGAGCATCTACAAGGTATTCACTCACCAGCATCTGCACGAGATTTGCCAGTCGCTTAACAATATCAGTCCTGCCGATGCTCCGAAGGTTGTAGACACGCTTGTTGAGCAGCCTATCGAGGGCGACATCACGGTAGATTTCATACCTTACCGCGGCGATTTCTCTCGCGGAATATTCTGTACCGAGGTTGTCAAGTTCGACGGCGAGGAAGGCTCTGCCACAAATCCGTCGGCCGAGCAACTTGCCGAGTTGTACCGTACATTCTACAACGATTCAGCCTTTACTCACTATAGCGACAAGGCACTCGACTTAAAGCAGGTTGTAAACACAAACAAGGCTCTTGTTCATGTCGATAAATTCGGCAACAAGGCTGTAATCACATCTATGATTGACAATTTGCTGAAGGGCGCAGTTGGTCAGGCAGTCCAGAATATGAACATCATGTTCAGCCTCGACGAGAAAGCTGGATTGAATCTGAAATCATCGGCATTCTAAAAACAAAGAAAAAATGAATCTATTCGACGTATATCCACTATTCGACGTAAATATAGTTAAAGGCAAGGGATGCAAGGTCTGGGACGAAAACGGACAGGAGTATCTCGACCTTTACGGAGGTCATGCCGTTATAAGCATCGGTCATTGCCATCCTCACTATGTTGAGAAGGTAACAGAGCAACTTAACAAACTCGGCTTCTACTCAAACTCTGTTATCAACAAGTTGCAGAGAGAACTGGCTGAGCGTCTTGGCAAGATTTCGGGCTACGAAGATTATCAGTTGTTCCTGATAAACTCGGGTGCCGAGGCTAACGAGAACGCGCTGAAACTTGCATCGTTCTACAACGGCAGAACTCGCGTCCTTTCTTTCGAGAAGGCTTTCCACGGCCGAACATCGCTGGCTGTCGAGGTTACTAATAATCCAAAGATTATCGCCCCAATCAACGCCAACGGCCACGTTACTTATCTTCCGATAAACGATATCGAGGCATTCAGAAAAGAGATTGCGAAAGGCGATGTCTGTGCCGTAATCATCGAATGTATTCAGGGCGTGGGTGGAATCCGCGTCGTTACCGAAGAGTTCATGAAGGAGTTGCGCAAAGTATGCGATGAGTACAACACCGTTCTTGTCTGCGACGAGATTCAATGTGGATACGGTCGTTCGGGCAAGTTCTTCGCTCATCAGCATTTCGGCGTGAAGCCCGATTTGATTACCGTGGCTAAGGGTATCGGAAACGGTTTCCCAATGTCGGGATTGCTCATCTCTCCAAAGTTCACTCCGGTTTACGGACAGCTTGGCACAACTTTCGGCGGAAACCATCTGGCTTGCTCTTCAGCTCTTGCCGTGCTCGATGTTATGGAAAGCGAGAACCTTGTGCAGAATGCTGCCGAGGTGGGCGAGTACCTTATCAACAGACTCAAGAGCGAGAATCTTCCGCACGTCGTTGAGGTTAGAGGTATGGGCTTGATGATTGGCATCGAGCTCGACATCCCTTACAAGGAGGTGCGCAACAAACTGGTCAAGGAACTGCATTGCTTTACAGGCTGTAGCGGAACAAACGTGCTTCGACTGCTTCCGCCGTTGTGTCTGACAAAGCAGGAGGCCGACGACTTTATTGAACGACTAAAAAAAGCATTGTAAAAATATGAAAATTGCTGTAATCGGTGCCGGAAATATGGGCGGTGCGCTCATTCACGGATGGGCTAAGAGCGGTAAGGTCGAAAGCCTTACTATTGCCGACAAGAACGAGGCACTTCTCGATAAGTTCAAGAAAACATATCCGGGTATAAACGCCACAACCGACAACGTGGCAGCCGTAAAAGGCGCAGAAATCGTTGTGCTCGTGGTTAAGCCTTGGCTGATGCCGCTTGTGCTCGATGAAATCAAGCCATCGCTCAATCTTGATAGCCAGATAATCGTATCGGATGCTGCAAACTACACAACCGAGAAACTGGCAGAACAACTCGGCGCAGCAGGGCAGTTCTTCTATGCCATTCCAAACATCGCTGCCGAATTTGGCGCAAGCATGAACTTCTTGGCAAAGGGCAAGGACGCAAGCGACGACAGTCTTGCAAAGGTCAAGGCTTTGTACGATTTGTGTGGCGACACACTCGTCGTTACCGAGAATCTTGTTGGTCCGGGAATGATGATGGCAAGTTGCGGCATCGCCTACGTTATGCGCTACATCCGCGCGCAGATGGAAGGCGGTTGCGAGATGGGCTTCTATCCTCAGCAGGCAAAGCAGATTGCGTTGCAGACCATGCAGGGCGCAGTTTCTCTCCTGAAGGAAACCGGGTGGCATCCCGAAGAAGCCATCGACAAAGTTACAACTCCCGGCGGCGTAACGATAAAGGGCTTGAACGAACTCGACCATTGCGGATTCAACTCGGCCGTTATCAAAAGTCTGAAGGCTGGGCTTAAGTAATATAGATAAAACAAAACATAATAACAACCAACAACTAAAAACTGTGCTCCTGTCATAAAAAGGGGTGCAGTTTTTTTGATATTTTTTTAAGATTAACTTTAAAATATAAAATAATATGTTATTTTTGCACGGACAATAAGAACCTACTAATTATAACATGAATAGAAATACATTGATGGCTATGGCGGTAGCTTGTCTTTCTGTATCAGGGGCTAATGCACAGCATCTTAGCACAGAAAACAAGTTTGCTCAGCCTTTGGGAAAAGTTCTTGATGAGGTTTCAAAGAGTTTTGGGGTAAGATTAAAATTTAATGTTGATACTACAGGGCTTGTAGTTAATTACGCTCCTCAGCGTATAAGACAATATTCGATAGATGAAACTTTACTAAATATACTTGCTCCGTTCGATTTTGTACCCGTAAAGCAGAACGATAAACTCTATAAGATTAAATCCTACGAGTATTCGCGCCGCACAGACGAAGACGGCGAGCGACTGATTGCTTATTTGCAGAAACTTTATTCAAACAAAGAAGAATTTGACAAGCGCAGGGAACAACTCCGTGCCGAGGTGCGCCAGCATCTGGGCATCGACTCTGTTATGGGCAAATTCGTACAGAAACCAAACGTAATACTTTCAAAAGTTCGCAAGTACGACGGATATTCGGCGCAGAACATCGCGCTCGAGACTTTGCCGGGGCTTTACGTGTGCGGTACCGTTTACGCTCCTTCAACCAAGGGCAAGCATGCTTTGATTATCTGTCCTAACGGACATTTCGGCAACGGACGCTACCGTAAGGACCAGCAGCAGCGCATGGGCGTTCTTGCCCGAATGGGAGCCGTGTGCGTAGACTTTGATTTGTTTGGTTGGGGCGAGTCTGAACTTCAGGTGGGCAAGTCGCACCAGAGCAGCATGGCTCATGTTCTTCAGAATGCAAATGCCATAGCGTTGCTTAACTATATGCTGGCTTCGCGAAAGGATATCGATGCCAAGCGAATAGGCGTAAACGGTGGTTCGGGCGGAGGCACTCAGACCGTTATGCTTACGGTTCTTGATGACAGATTCACGGCTGCGGCTCCAGTTGTAAGCCTGTCTGCTCATTTCGACGGCGGATGCCCTTGCGAGAGCGGATTGCCTGTGATGACATCGGCTGGCGGAACATGCAACGCCGAGCTTGCTGCCGCATTCGCTCCAAAGCCATTGCTCATCGTTTCCGACGGAAAAGACTGGACAAGTACCGTTCCCGAGACAGAACTTCCTTACATCAAGAAAATCTATTCGTTCTACGATGCAGCCGACAATGTTTACGGCACACATCTTCCAACCGAGGTACACGATTTCGGACCAAACAAACGTAAGCCAGTTTACGATTTCTTTGCAAAGGTATTCGGACTTGATGCAAGCAAGATGGACGAGAGCAAGGTCACAATCGAGCCTTTCGAAAATATGTACAGCTTCGGAAAGAACGGCGAGAAACTTCCTGCAAACGCAGTCCGCTCGGTTGCCGAGATTACAAAATACTTCGACAAGCAGATGTATTTCGACCTGCGTTGGATGGCAGGACTCGACAAGAAGGCTAATGACTGGGCTGAGTCTCTTCAGCTAAACGATGCCGAGAAGACCGCAAAGGTCGAGAAGCTCATCGCAACTCACCTGAAGAGAGTAACTGAGTGGCACAACTCGCATCCATACACTACCGTGCCTGCCGGCATCAATCCGCGCACGGGCGAAACCCTTCGCAACGTAGACCGCAAGATTATTGCCGATGCCGCTCAGCCAAAGCACTATCACACCGATTTGATGGAAGGCTTGAGGGCAATCCTTACCGAACAACAGGTAGAACAAATTCTTGACAAATATACAGTAGGAAAAGTAGCCTTCACCCTAAAGGGATACAAGGCGATTGTTCCAGACATGACAGCCGAGGAAGAGGCAGAATGCCTCAGACTGCTGAAGGAGGCGCGCGAACGTGCCATCGATTTCAAGAGCATGAAGGAAATCTCTGAAATCTTTGGCATGTACAAAGACAAGTGCGAGGACTACTTCAACACGCACGGCAGAAACTGGAAGCAAATGTACAGCGCGTACTATAAAAAACTGCAAAGCGAGAAAAAAAAGGCGAAAAAGTAGTTTTTTAGAAAACATTGTATATATTTGTCAAGGCTATTTGTAGCAATTGTGAGAAATAAAACTAATAATTACATATATAACTTTATAATTAAAAACCATGAGGCGTAAAAAAGAAGTTATGCGTAGCGGACTCATCAGTCTGGCTATTTGCGCACTTTTAGCATCGTGCAATCAAGGTTTTGACAATGATGAATCATTTACAAGCGGCGTGAGCAACTCGGTTCTTGCAACACCTGCTATTGATGCTAATTGCTTCTCTACATTGACAAATTCTGATGGCACAGAGAGCGTAAAGCTAACATGGCCCGTTGTTTACGGAGCCAATGGCTATTCTGTAAATGTTTCTAAGGTCGACGACCCAACCCGTCCGATAAAGGTTATCGGCGATAGCATTGTCGATGGCTGCAGCGTAACCTTCCTTAAGGAAGAGGATACAAAGTACAGCGTGTCTGTTCTTGCTCTTGGCGGCAAGGACGGCAATACCGATTCTGAGGCTGCCGGACAGTATGTTTACAGCACATACGTTCCTGCAACTCTTATTCCAGAGGGCACCGACATTGCCGAGTACATCAACAACAACCTTCCTAACTCATCAAGCGAGGAGCAGGTGTTCGAGTTAAAGGGCGGCGCCGAGTACACAATGAATTCGCTTGCTGATTTCAAGATGAACAAGGTAACATTGCGCGGCGACAAGAACTCGCGCTCAATCATCAAGATTGGCGAGAACGGCGGTTTCATGATTCAGGCTGGCTTCAAGATGAAGTACATCAATGTTGATTGTACTGCAATGACTGCCGAAGACGGCGTTATTGGTCTTGGCAAGCTGGCAAATGCAGCAGATTCTGCAAGATGCGCATCAATCACTACCGAGGCTCTCGGTTACAAGGCTCTTGGTGCAAATCAGGATGGATATGTAATCGTCGACCCTGTTGTTATTCAGGATTGTAACTTCAAGAATGTTCCAAAGAGTTTCCTTTATGGAAACAAGAAGAACTGGAGCTTGTACGATTTCAGAATAACAGGCTGTATTGTTCAGCTTAACAATTCAGGAAGTAGTACTGTTATCAATCTTCATGGTGCAAGTAATGGACTGATTAAGAACTTCACTATCAGAAACAGTACATTCTATAATATTCAGGAGAACAGTTCTGCTTATTTCCTCCGTTACAGTAACTCTTCAAATGCTCAGCCTAAGAAGATATTCGGTGATTCTGATCAAACCGGTTCTTACGTAATAGAGCATAATACATTCTGTCGAACAATGACAGGCAAGGATTTTGCAAATAATATTTCAACTGTTAGTACTATTTCTATTTCTTGTTGCTATAATATCTTCGAG
Source organism: Bacteroides sp. Ga6A2 (assembly GCF_000702225.1). Classification (NCBI taxonomy): domain Bacteria; kingdom Pseudomonadati; phylum Bacteroidota; class Bacteroidia; order Bacteroidales; family Bacteroidaceae; genus Bacteroides; species Bacteroides sp. Ga6A2. The sequence continues at coordinate 244,565 of NZ_JNKX01000001.1, forward strand.
GATGTATTCCGTATTAACAAGTTAATCCACAATAATTATATAAAGACTGTTAAGGGAAATACTATATGTGGTATTACTAATGGAGTAGATTCTACAGATAAGGAAAAATATGCTACAGAAGAAGTTCAGGGCTTTACAGACTGGTCTAAGGAATTGGATTTGACTGCAACAAACGGCGGTGTCGACTTCACTCCAACAGGAAGTGTGGCAAATCAGAACAAGAGTGGCGATCCAAGATGGTATAAGTAACTACACAATATAATTGAACAAAAAATATGAATACGAAACATATAATCAGATTGTTTGTATGCATCTGCCTTATTGTTCTGGCTCTGCCGGCAATGGCACAGAAAATGCGTACTTTCAAAGGTACAGTAGTTGATGAGTCGGGCGACCCTCTGATTGGTGCTTCTGTCAAGGTGGTAGGCGCGTCAACAGGTACTATTACCGACATCGAAGGTAACTTCGTAATCGAGGTTCCTGCCGGAAAAACTATCGAAATATCTTATGTGGGCTATCTGCCAGAGAAGTTGCAGAGCGTTACTCCGGGAGCACGAATCATGCTTAAGGAGGATGCCAACCAGTTGGAAGACGTTGTGGTTGTAGGTTACGGCTCTCAGAAGAAGGCTCACCTCACCGGCGCAATCGAGACTGTGCCAATGGATCAGATTCAGGATCTTTCATCTGGCAACTTGGCATCAACCCTCAGCGGTATGATTTCGGGTGTTAGCGTAAGCGGTGGTAACGCTCGTCCGGGCGAGAACGCTACAATCTACATCCGTAACAACGACGCTCTTGCAAGCGTTGGCGGTTCATCGCTCGAGCCATTGTATGTAATCGACGGTTACATCTATCCAAACGATATAAAGGTTGGTAACACCAACGAGAACATGGGTGCAACTGCATTCAACAACCTCGACGCTTCTGAAATCGAGAGCATCTCTGTGTTGAAGGATGCCGCAGCTGCTGTTTATGGTGCTCGTGCTGCAAATGGTGTTATCCTTGTAACAACTAAGCGTGGTAGCAACGTTGGCGCTCCAAAGGTTTCGTACCGTGGTGAGATTGGTTTCACCGACGAGATGGCTCGTGCCAAGATGCTCGACGCTTATCAGTATGGTCGTCTGTACAATGCAGTAAAGGCTGCCGACCCTACAAATCTTCAGAACCTGAACAATAAACTCGACCTTTTCCAAGCAGACGAACTTGCTGCAATGAAGAGTCTTAACTACGACTTGCTCGACAAGTACTGGAGTTCTGCCTTCACAATGAAGCACAGCGTTAATGTTAATGGCGCAACAGATCGTGCTGGATACTTCGCAAGCATCTCTTACTTCGATCAGGACGGTAACCTTGGTCGCCTCGACTACGACCGCTGGAATTACCGTGTAGGCGTTGACTTCAAACTCTCTAAGTGGATGAAGGCTGGTCTTACAATCTCTGGCGACTACGGAAAGAAGAACAAGCCGAACGTAAAGGTTGGCGGTACAAACGACGAGAAGGACTACAACCTTCTGCTCACTCATCCACGCTACATTCCTGAGTCTGTAAACGGCTATGCAATTGCTGCTTACGGCGTTTCAAACGAGGAGAAGAACTCAGACCAGAATTATTCATTCTATACTCTTCAGAACTCTGGCGACTATACTCGCACAGTATCGTCAAACATCAACATCGGTGCAAACATCGAGTATGATTTCGGCTGGTACAAGCCTCTTGCTGGTTTGAAGATGAAGTTGAACTACTCTAAGAGTATCTCTACCGACAAGAACAACCAGTATGGTTCAAGTTACAAGTTGTATTATATGAATGAGCGTGCCGGAAGCGGTAACCACCTTTACACTCAGGTTGGCGATGCCGAGTCTTATGAGGCACTTATGGCATCAAGCAACTTCCTTCTTGCAAATAAGGGTGCTGAAATCTACAACGGTGGCGACAACGGCTATTTGTCAAGAAACATGAGCCGTACAGACAACTATCAGTTGAACTTCAATATTACTTATAACCGCGACTTCGGTTCACACCATGTTGGTGCATTGTTCTCAGTAGAAAGATCTGAGGCAGAGAGTGAGTATCTGTATGGTTATGTAACAAGCCCTTACTCATTCACAACTGGTCAGTCAAACTCAGTTACTTCAGAGAGCCAGTCTTCTACAACATTTACACGTTCTGAGTCTGGTACATTCTCTTATATCGGTCGTGTAAACTATGCTTACAACGATACTTACTTGTTAGAGGCTCTGTTCCGTTCAGACTCGTCTATCAAGTTCGCTCCTGAGAACTATCGCGGATTCTTCCCTTCTGTATCTGGAGGTTGGGTTCTCTCTAACGAAGAGTGGTTCAAGGACAAGATTTCATGGCTTAACTATGTAAAGGTTCGTGCATCGGGCGGTCTTACTGGTCGTGACAACACAACAGCATGGCAGTGGATGCAGACTTATGCAACAGATAAGGATAAGGGTGCTGTATTCGGCTACGGAACAAACCAGAATGCCGGAAACCACATCACTCTTAACAAGAATAATTCGGCGGTTAACCGTGATGCTCACTGGGATAAGTCGTACAAGGCAAATATCGGTGTTGACTTGAAGTTCCTCGACAGCCGTTTGTCTGTTGATGTAGACTGGTACAAGCAGTGGGATAGAGAAATGCTTCTCAACTACTCGGCAACAGTTCCGGGCACAGTTGGTACACAGAGTGCAAAGGTTAACTACGGTAAGATGAACAGTTATGGTGTTGATGTGTCATTGTCATGGAGAGACAAGATTGGCAAGGACTTCAAGTATAAGATTGGCATCAATACAGGCTACTCAGACAACAAGGTTCTTGAGATGGACTGGGAGACAGAGAACATCTATCGTCAGTTGGTTTATGGTCATCGTACAGACTTGGGTACATGGGGTATGCAGTGCATCGGTATGTTCCGCAGCTTCCAAGACATCGAGGAGTACTTTGAGAAGTACAACATCAAGTCTTACATGGGCAAGACAAAAGATCAGGTTCGTCCGGGTATGCTCATATACAAGGATGTTCGTGGTGCTCAGCAGGCTGACGGTACTTATGCCGGTCCTGATGGTATAGTAGATAAGGACAACGATCAGGTTCAGATTTCTAACCGTGCAAATCCTTACGGCTTCACACTCAACCTTTCTGGCGAGTGGAAGAGACTCTCTGTAAGTCTTCAGGCTAATGCAAGCTGGGGTGGCTACAGCGTGGTTCCTACCGCAGCGTTGAAGTTGAGCAGCGACGATGCTATCGAATATCAGAACATGCCATCGTTCTGGAACGTAGACAACATGTACTCTTACGAGGATGTTTACGATGCAAGCGGCAACCTTGTAGTTGCTGAGAACCGCAATGCAAAATATCCAAACCTTGCATATTCAAGCATCAATAGCGTAACATCTACATTCTGGAGAGTAAGCGGCGCAAGAGTTCGTCTTAACCGTCTGACTGTTGCATATAATGTTCCGACAAAGTATATTTCTAAGCTTGGTGTAAACAGTTGTAGAGTAAACATCACAGGTCAGAATCTGCTGAATCTTTACAACCCATATCCAGATAACTTCATGGATCCATCAACAACTTACGGTGCTTATCCAACACTTAGAAAGTTCACATTCGGTTTGAATCTTTCATTCTAAAAACATTTAGTTGAGAATTATGAAAAAAAATAATATATGTCTGTTTAGCGTAGCCTTTGCTGCTGCTATCTCATTCTCTTCGTGTAGCGACGACTTCCTTGAGGAGAAGAAGAACTATGACAATGTTTCTGTTGAGGCATACAACGACTTTGCCGGTGCCAGCGCACGTGTTTCCGACGTGTATGCGTGGAGCTTGCCTGATGCCAATGCAAATTGCAGTTGGAAGTACAATTGTACAGGTTTGGCAGACGACCAGTCAAAGTCAACCGAGGAGTACAGCGGTTTCAGCGTTTTTGTAAATCCTGAAAACGAACTTACATACAAGAGCGGTGAGAATCCCGTTCCTGACTATTTCCACAATCAGGGAAACAACATTCAGCAGTCTGTGTGGGGTAGAATCCGTAACATCAACGACTGTATAGCAGGTATCGAGGGAAGCACTCTATCTGCCGACGAGAAGAATCAGTTGCTCGGACAGGTTTACTTCTTCCGTGCATGGTGCTACTACAACCTTGTAAAGTGGTACGGAGGTGTGCCAATCATCACCGAGGTGCAGAATCCTGTGGCTTCTTCGGTTACTCCACGTTCAACAACAAAGGAGTGCATCGAGTTTATCTGCTCAGACCTCAATAAGTCTGCCGAGATGCTTGCACCGTTCACAACAGACGGCGGTTGGAAAAAGAACGACGACTATGGTCGTGTAACATCAGGTACAGCCCTCGCTCTTAAAGGCAGAGTGCTTCTGCTATGGGCAAGTCCGATATTCAACCGTTCAAACGATGTGTCAAGATATCAGAAGGCATACGATACAATGAAGGCTGATTTGGAGACAATCAACAGTTGCGGATACGGACTTGCAAACGAGACAAATCCGGGTGTGAACGCATCGGGCTGGGCAAGCATCTTCTCTACAAGAGACAATAACCCAGAGGCTGTGTTCGTTTCTCTCTACAACAATATAGCATCTGGTGGTACTCCTGATTATAGCCGTAATAATGGCTGGGAGAATGGCATTCGCCCTTCAAACGCACAGGGCGGTGGCGGTAAGACTCCATCGGCTATGATTGTAGACTTGTTCCCAATGAAGGACGGTAAGAAGCCGGCTAATCTTGCTACTTACACACTCCTTAACGGCTCGTCAAACTATTCTTACGACAGCGAGTATCCGTTTATGGACCGCGATCCTCGTTTTTACCGTACATTTGCATTCCCAGGTGTACGCTGGGCATTCAGCGGCGACCCAACAGGTTCTGAGAACCACAATCCATACGTTGGTCAGAACTATGAACTTTGGAATTATGTTTGGTATAACAGCGAGAGCGACCGTGACAACGTGGAGAGCGGCAATACTTACGGTGCCGACAACCTTCTTGGCAATGCTAAGGGTATGTATGTCCGCAAGCGTACCGACGATCTTGATGTAAATTCAAGTCCTCTTTACAACTTCAGCCAGAGTGTCGGCTTCAAGTATAGCGCAGCTCCTTATCTCGAGATTCGTTATGCCGAGGTTCTTCTTAACCTTGCCGAGGCTGCTTGTGGCGCAGGCGATAAGAATTATGCGGTTAGCTTGTTGAAGAGAATCCGTGCTCGCGTGGGTTATACAAGCGAAGGAAACTATGGTTTGCAGGATGACCTCACATCTAATCAGGCTGCTTGTATGTCGGCTATCCTCTACGAGCGTCAGATTGAGTTGGCATACGAAGGCAAGCGTTTTGATGACCTTCGCCGCTGGATGTTGTTTGATGGCGGTACTGGCAAGGTTGAAGGTGCTCCAAGTTCATGGACACTTACAGGCTGGGGCGGAAACACTTGCAACTATCTCGGCTTCACTCCGCTTAACGGACAGCGTCGCGACAACATGGAGTTCCGTGTAAGCAATGATATCAACAAAGGTCTTGGCGAGACAGCATGGAAGACAAGTGGTGACGAGGTTATCTCACCAGACCCACTTGCAAATGTTGCTCGTCCAGCTGCCGTAGATTTCCGTAAGTCGGCTGACGAATTCGGGAAGCAACTTTCTGCATTGAAGGAGTTCTATCAGGCAAATCTTGTCCGCAAGAAGAAGAAGGGGGATGCGTTCGACTCAAATCATGCTGAGTTGTACATCAACTTCCGACCAAAATACTACTTCCTTGGCTTCTATCAGAGTGCCATGAGCAGTAACCAGACATTGCCACAGACTATTGGTTGGGGCGATTACAACAATGGCGGTGAAAACGGTACGTTCGACCCGTTGGCTGAATAAACAGAAAAATTAGGCGATTGATAATACGGGGGCGGCTCACACTCTTTGTCCCGCCCCCTTTTTGGATAACTTTTTTATAGGATATAAATGAAACTTAAAGAATTGTTGGCTGGATTGGTGCTTGCTTCGTTTTCAACGTCGGCATACGCACAGTATCCACAGATGACAGACGAAGCTAAACAGCTTATCAAGAGATTGGAAACGGAATGGCAGGCTCACAGCGACTCTGCTTGGGAGAAGGCATTCCCTATCGTTGTAGAGGAGGCAAAGGCAGGACGCCCTTATGTGCCATGGGCTTCACGTCCATACGATTTGCGTCAGGCAAAGATTCCTGCATTTCCGGGTGCCGAGGGTGGCGGTATGTTCACTTTCGGCGGTCGTGGCGGTAAGGTTCTAACTGTAACTACTCTTGCCGATGACGGTCCGGGCTCATTCCGTTGGGCTTGCGAGCAGGGTGGTGCGCGTATCGTTGTCTTCAACGTAAGCGGAATCATCCGTCTTAAGTCGCCAATCTTTGTTCGTGCTCCGTACATCACAATCGCTGGTCAAACAGCTCCGGGCGAGGGCGTAATAATCGCAGGCGAGTCTTTTCAGGTTGATACTCACGACGTAATCGTGCGTCACATGCGTTTCCGCCGTGGCGAGACACTTGTTTGGCATCGCGAGGATTCATTCGGCGGTAATCCTGTCGGAAACATCATGATTGACCATTGCTCATGCGAGTGGGGATTGGACGAGAACATCTCATTCTACCGTCACATGTTCGACCTTAACGACGGAAAGCCAAAGCGCAAGGAGCCAACCGTAAATGTAACTATACAGAACAGTATATCAGCAAAGGCACTCGACACTTGGAACCACGCATTCGGTTCTACAATTGGTGGCGAGAATACAACATTCATGCGTAACCTTTGGGCCGATAATACTGGTCGTAACCCAAGTATCGGATGGGGTGGTGTGTTCAACTATATAAACAACGTTGTTTACAACTGGGTTCACAGAACAGCCGATGGTGGTGAGTTTACAACAATGTCAAACTTCATCAACAACTATTACAAGCCGGGTCCTCTTACTCCAAAAGATACACCAGTTGGTCATCGTATCGTGAAGTCAGAGAGCCGAAGCGTGAAGTTGTTCCCATTCAAGCAGTTCGGTCGCGTATATGCCGTTGGAAATATCATGGAAGGTTATCCTGAAATCACTCAGGACAATTGGAACGGAGGTATTCAGACAGCCGATAAGGACGGACAGATGGACGAGACAGAGAAGGCTCTTATGCGTTCAAACGAGCCATTCGAGATGCCTTATCTCAAGATTATGGGCACAGAGCAGGCTTTCAACTGGGTTCTTGATAACGCAGGTGCAACAATCCCTTGCCGTGATATCGTTGACCAGCGCATCATGGACGAGGTTCGCACAGGAAAGGCTTACTATGTTGACAAGTACGAGAAGAAGGTTAAGGACAATCCTTACGGAGATATGTGGGGCTTGCACGACAAGTCTAAGAATGAGAAGGGCTTCTTCAAGCACCGCCGTCTGCCACAGGATTCTTACAAGCAGGGAATCATTACAGACCCACGTCAGATGGGAGGCTATCCAGAGTATAAGGCTTGGGAGCCTTGGAAGGACAGCGACGGCGACGGTATGCCAGATGAGTGGGAGACTGCCAACGGTTTGAATCCTAACGACTCTTCAGACGCTAATGCTGACTGCAATGGCGACGGTTACACTAACATCGAGAAGTACATCAACGGTATCGACCCAAAGACAAAAATCGATTGGCGTAACTTGAATAACAATTACGATACTCTTGCTGCTAAAGGCAAGTTATGATTAACGACATGAAAAGATTCTTTATTTTTATTGCACTTGTTGCTTCAACCCTGATGGCTTCAGCCGTCGACTTGAAAAGCGAAGGCAGAGACACGGCTTATGTCAACACAATTATGAAGCGAAGCCAGAAGGCTGTCGATGCCCTCAAATTAAAGGACAAGAGTGTGGCACAGAACGTGCTCAACATCATTGCAAACCGTTATTTCGAGTTGAACGACATCTACGATGTGCGCGACAAGAAGTTGAAGGCAATCAAGGCAGATACCACGATGACGGCTGTTCAGAAGGCTGAAGGCAGGCGATTCGCTGAGTTTGAGGCAAGCAATGCCCTCTACCGCACTCATTTCGCATTCCCTGCGGCTCTTTCAATCTATCTGAACGATGCTCAGATTGAGACGGTAAAGGACGTGATAACCTTCAACGTCGTGAACGTGACATACAAGGCAACCCTCGATATGATTCCGTCATTGAAGGATGAGGAGAAGACTCAGATTCTCGTGTGGCTTAAAGAGGCTCGCGAACTTGCAATCGATGCCGAGAGCTCAAAGAAGAAACATGAGGTTTTCGGTAAGTACAAGGGTAGGATAAACAACTATCTCACCGCTCGCGGATATGACCTTAAGAAGGAACGCGAGGAGTGGTACAAGCGCATCGAGGCTCGCAAGGCTAAGGAAGCAAAGGGTAAGAAGAAATAATCATTTTCGATTCTGACAAAAGAGAACCGCCAAGTTTATTCAGCCTGGCGGTTCTTTTTTTATTTTTCTTCGTTCTTGTTGTCGTTGCTATTCTCGTCGCTTTTCAGGCTCTCGATATGGTCGAGTTCCTTCATAGCATACGAGCGGTTGTCGGGGTCTGCAACCATCTTTCTGAACAGCTTTTCAGCCTCGTCGAGCTTGCCGTTGTTAATTAGCGCCGTGCCCTTCATTCTCAGCAGAAACTTGAAGAACTTTACAAAATCTCTGTCGGCATTTTTTCCGTGAGCCTGCTCCTTTACGTTTTCCATCAGCATCTGAATGATTTTCAATGCTCTGAAATCCTTGCTGCTTACGAGCGTGTTGATGTATTCAATCGTAGAATTCAACTGCCTGTTGTTTGCGCAGATTTCAAGATAGAACAGAGCCTTTTTGTGCATGTGCATCTCGTTGTAGCAGAAACCCAGACGCAGACAAGTAGAGTAGAAGAGTTGTTTCGACTCTTTGTTCAGATTTTCGTATTCAATCTGTAGATGCTTGAATACGTTTTCGAGGTGAAGCACAGTCTCGAAATAGCGTTTCTGTTCAAACTGTTTCTCGCCCCAGTAAAGATCCGATGCGCAGTCCGAGTTGTTCACGTTGTATATTGCTTTCTGCGCATTTGTCAGTTCATCAATCTTGCCTTCTTTTATCTTGTCCTGAACATCTTTCCACATGTATTCGAATTCAGCCTTCCTCTGGCGTTCGGTCGTGCGTTCGTAGGCAACCACAACCGATATGGCATCGACTTTAAAATCGAGTCGTTCAAACGGATTGATGTCTGTATCGGGCTGATAGACAGACAGACGATAGTAGATTGTCTGATTGTCGTCGAGAATCAACTGAACGATGACAGGAATCATCATATCCTGATACTGAACGTACATCTCGCATTGGTTGCGAACTACGCGAGCGTCGGCTCCCTTGCCCTCAATCATTGGCGAGAGAACATCGAATTCGGCAATTTCCTTGGCATCTTTGATGTACTTAACCTCGTCGGTAACAACCTTCAGCATCCTGAAATCCTTGTCCGTTACGTTCTCGGTAATCATGTAAATCAGTTTGCTGACCGAGATGTCGTTGTCGTTCGCTCCAAATCGGTAGTCAACATCTTTTGGCTGAGTGGCGATGCTGTGTTCCATCAGCATGGCAACGCTGCAGTTGTCCTTGTACTCGGCAAACAGAGGGTCGGTAGGCTCTGGATTGTCCTTCAGATATTTCTCAATGTATTCGGCAAACAGATTCTTTATCTGGAACTGATATTGCAGAACATTGTAGAGTTGCACAAGTTGGTTGTCTAGTCGTGTGTCGATGATTCCGTCGGCAATAGACCAAACCGAAATCTCGTCCTTTTCCTGATTGTAATCGTATGCCAGTCGGGCCATCCGAGTGTGGAAGTTCATCGAGTTGCACACCTTCTTTACTGCGTTCAGATTTTTGAAGTTCGTTGTGTAGATGTCTGGAAACTCGATGGTTATCTCGTTGCTCTTTCGGTTTGCTTTCAGGATGAACATATTGTCCTGAAATCTGAATCGTAACACGAGTTCGTGCTCGTTGTTTGTGTTTTCAATCTCGTAGATTATGTTCAGCGTGCGCAGAAGTGGCATCACGACGATGCTTGCCGGCAGGCTCTCGAAAACCGTAGTCTGATTTTCAGCTGTGCTGGCATTTTTATCCGTTTTTTCCTTGTGTATGTGCGACCTGAAAAAATCTTTTATGTAATCAATTATGTCGATTCTGCTTTTTTCCATATCCTGAATTTTTATTTTGGATTTTGCAAATATAATACCAAAATTACTGAAAAGTTGCCGTTTTTGCAAATTTGTTTGCATTATTTATGTCAGTTCGGCATAAAATCAATAAAGTTCCTGTCATGACAACGTATTTACTATATTGACAGGCTTTTGATTGGCTATGGATTGGCTACCTTGATAAGACGGTACGGCTTACATACGGCTTGGGCGTGGCTTGGATGTTGCAATGAAGAAGCTATCTTCCGGCTTACTTGCTCGTACCTTCTCCGAACCTTCCCCGTAGCTACCCCGTTCTTACTCCGTAGCTACCCCGTATCTTCCCCGTACCTTGAAAGTCGCTTTTGAGGCTCTTGTCAGCATAATGATTTGTATCTTTTGCATATGTTGCGTGTTTTTTTCTGTCCGATGATTCTGAAAAACGTCTTCCGAATCTGTGAAAATCTCGTAGTGAAAGGCACATTTGCTAAATTTGAGTGTAAAATTGCTTTATTTATTATGTGTAATCTCTGCATTTTGCATAAAATCCGTAATTTTTTCAATTTTTCTCCATAAAAAGTTTGGCAGTTCGGAAAAAGGCGGTATCTTTGCACTCGCTTTCGGGAACGAGGCGAGCCGCCAAGGTCAGCGACTAGTGAAGGAAGCGAAATTAAAAAAGAGTTCATTGAAAGATTTACATAGACGAAGAAGTACAGGAGCTGTGAGCTAGTTAATACTAACTCACGGGTAAAAAACAAGATACGAACTGTCAATTCGATTTATCGGAGCTGAGGAAATTAAACAAATTATATTTTACAATGAAGAGTTTGATCCTGGCTCAGGATGAACGCTAGCTACAGGCTTAACACATGCAAGTCGAGGGGCAGCATTAA